>JAKSBM010000408.1 GCA_022361135.1 Desulfobacterales bacterium
CACCGGGGTTTCCAATCCCTGGCTTTCAAGGTTAGAGATGCGCACGGTATCCGTGGGCTCCACCACCAGTCCCACGGAGATGGGATCCTCCCCCCTGCCATCCTCCCCAATGGCAAAATGATTCTGTTCAGGATCGTAATCCACCTGGTACCCCACCCCATATCCCTCCTCCTGGGATGCGGCCCGGAGTTCATCCTCCACCACGGTGGCCAGCTCTTCCCGGGTATAGATCCCGTCGGGGATCTCCACCTCTATAACCCGCGGTTCGCCCTTTTCCGGGCCGGGGTCTTCCCGGACCACCACCAGATTATTGGTGCCGTCCACGATGATTTCATCCTCGTAGAAAACATCATTTCCGCAGCAATCCAGGGCCATGGTGGTATTTTCCCCGGTCTTGATTTCAACGGGGGCGTCATTCCCCTGGTAGATGACCTGGGTGGGATCATCTTCGTTGTCCAAAACAAAGGGGGCAGTATTATTCTGGGTTCCCCCAAAAACATAGGTTCCATTCACCTGGGTATTGGCCAGCCCCAGGAAGGTTTCAATGATCTGGTCCATGGTTTCCGCAGCATCGGCCCGGTCCTGGGTGGAAGCCGACGCCGTGGCCAGTTGGGAACAAGTCTGTTTCAAATCCAGCAACTCATCGGCGGCGGAATCCATGGCCGTCTCGGCCTGGTTCAGGATCATCTGGCCGTGGCTGACGTTTTCCAGGAGTTGCCCCACACTTTCCAAAGAAGAATTCAAGGCCATGACCTGGCCGGTGCCCACGGGATCATCGGAAATGGTATTGATCCGCTTACCCGTGGTGACCTCCTCATTGGCATCGCTTACTTCCGACGTAATGGTATTGAGCTGGTAGGTGGCCTGTTTATAGACTGATATGGTGGGGACTCTCACGATTCATTTCCTCCGGATACCGTTATCGAATGGACAAAAGTGCGGACAGCATTTCATCCACGGTGGTCAATAGTTTGGACGCTGCCAGATAAGCCTGCTGGTGGGCGGTGAGGTTCACCATTTCCTCGTCCAGGGAAACGGCGGAGATGGAATCCCGCATGCCCGTGAGTTGATAGGTCATGGCATTGGAATAGGTCTGGGCCGATTGGACATTCTGGGACTTCAAACCAATGCCGGCCACCAGGCTTTGTTCATACTCATCCAGCCCCGATGCCGTCACCGTGGAGGTGGGGGAATTGTCCCGGGAAAAATGCCATTTTTTCATGTCCAGCTCCTCGTACCGGACATTGGACATGGCCAATGCATTGGAATTGTCCCCGGCAACCCGCTCCCCGGTTTCGGGATCAATGCGACCCGAGGCAATGAAATCCCCGTCGGCCATGGTGGAGTTCACCCCCATGGATTCGGCATCGGTTCCCGTGTAAAAGGTGTTGATGCCCAGGGCGGCCATGAGGCCGGAATCCCCATTTTCAGATTCCGTGAACCCGTATTGGATATCATCGGGATCCTGGTGAACCATGTCCATGTGAACGGCCCCGTCTCCGGTGACCGGCCGTTTGAAATCCACCTGGATATCCCCCAGGCCGTCGCCATCCATGTCCACCATGAAACCATCGTCGTCCCCGCCCTCGGGAATGATCGTCGCTTTGCCCCCCGTGGGATCGTTGAGGATGACCCAATTGCCGTCCTGCCGGGCAAATTGCATGTCCTGGGCCGGGGTGTCCATGGCAGTCTGGTTCACCACCTCCAGGCTAACATTGTCTCCATTGAAGCCGTCGGCCCCGGAAAAGGAAATACTCTCCAGGGCATGGTGGTTTGGATTGGTATCAAACACCAAACTATGGTCCGCGGACACCGAGGCGGTGACCCCGCCGGCACTGCGGTTAAATTCATCGGCATAGGAAGAAAGGGTCCAATGCCAATCCGACTGGGTTTCCACCTCCCCGGGGACCCCATTGTCATCGGTGGGCAGATAAAACACATCCCCCTGGGACAGGGTGCCTTCGTAGAAATAAAGGGTCATGCCATCCACCTCGGCGGTGAGGGGCATATCGGGATTGGGGGGATCATTTCCCTCCAGCTCAAAGGTGCCCGCCCCCATGTCCGATTTCCAGGAAACCACCACGGGCTCCCCATTGTCGGGCAGGCTCCCCCCGGAAATCACCTCAAATTCATAGGTATC
>JAKSBM010000624.1 GCA_022361135.1 Desulfobacterales bacterium
ATCCACAAGGCCATTGGCAAAAATCTGCATTGCATCTTTGTGGACAACGGACTGCTTCGCCACCGGGAAAAGGAACAGCTCCAGGAAACCCTGACCTCCAAGCTGGACATTAACATCAAGTTCGTGGATGCCCGTGAAAAATTCCTCACCGCCCTGGACGGTGTCACCGATCCGGAAAAAAAGAGAAAAATCATCGGCAACCTGTTCATTGAAGTCTTTGATGCCGAAGCCAAAAAGATCGAAGGCGCCTCCTTCCTTGGACAGGGGACCCTTTATCCGGACATCATTGAATCCAAATCTGCCTTTGGCGGCCCCACCTCCATCATCAAATCCCACCACAACGTGGGCGGGCTGCCCGAGGAAATGAACCTGAAACTCATTGAACCCCTCCAGCTCCTGTTCAAGGATGAAGTCCGCAAACTGGGCCTGGAACTGGGCATCGACGAAGAACTGATCTGGCGTCAGCCCTTCCCCGGCCCCGGCCTGGCCATCCGCATCATGGGCGATATCACCGAAGACCGCCTGGAAGTATTGAGAAAGGCCGATGTCATCCTCCTGGAAGAAATCAAGGCTGCCGGTCTTTATAGAAAACTCTGGCAATCCTTTGCCGTCCTGCTGCCCGTCAAAAGCGTGGGCGTCATGGGGGACAAGCGGACCTTTGCCAACTGCCTGGCCATCCGTGCTGTCACCTCCAACGATGCCATGACCGCGGACTGGGCCAAACTGCCCCACGATCTTCTGGGCAAAATTTCCAATCGCATCATCAATGAAGTCGATAAAATCAATCGGGTGGTTTATGACATTACCTCCAAACCTCCCGGAACCATTGAGTGGGAATAAACCCAAGCCTGGGAAAAGGATATGAATCATCTCAAGGATTTCAGGAATGATCCTGAATCGTTTTCAGAGCCTGAAAAACGGGAGGAGGAAGAAGCTGAAATTGAAACCAACTCCCATTTTCAGCAGGAAATAACCACCCTGAAAATTGAGAAACTCGCCAACAGGGTCACCATTATTTCGGTGATCCTGCCGGTTCTCATTGGCGCAGTTCTTGTTTTTGTTTACATGGATATCAAGGAACGGATGACCGATTCCGACATGTCCAAGAAAAGCCAGGTGGAACGACTGGAACAGCAGGTGTCCGAGAGGATCAATGCCCTGGACATGCGCATCGCGAAAAACAGACTTGATGTGGACAAGGACCTGCCCGCATTGCTCACCCAGCATCAAACGCTTGAAAACCAGGTGGCCAAACTGGAAGCTGCAAGGGCCAAGGATGTCAAGTCTTTGAAATCGAGCATGGGCAAGGCCAACCAGCGGTTGAAAACAGCGGAGAAACGAATCCAGGCCAATGGTTCCCAATCCAAGGCCAACCGGAACGCATTGGACTCCACCCGGAAAAAGCTAACGGATCAATTGGCCCTGAACGGCCAAGAATTCCAGAAAACCACCGCCAAACTCACCGAAGACATGGGGTTGTTTAAGGAAGAATTCGATGCCCGTCTCCTGGAACTGAACCAATACGAAAACCGCATTGACCAGTTGAAAAAGCAAATCGCACTCCAGGACAAACGGATCAAAACCCTGACCCGGGAGTTGGATGCGGCCAAGCAAAGCCAGTCCCGGATCACCCGACTGGAGTCGGAAATCCGTAAACTGACCCTGGAAATTAAAACGGTTTCAGCCAAAGCCATCGGTAAATCAGCGGCATCCAAGGCCAAAACCAGCAAACCCGCCCCCAAGCTCATTGAAGGCCAGACGCCCTCCAAACCGGGCAATGGAAGTATTTCACAGGGCGATCTCACCCAGTAATTCAAAATTAAGATGGGGTATCAGTCCAGTCGAATTCACACGGAAACGCAGCTGAAAAGTCAAAAATTGGGCTTTTCAGCTGCCTATCTGGCTGTCCAATATCTGGCCTCCCACATCAAAACCCATCCCCAGGAAATCACCTGGGAAACATTCCAGGCCTTGCTCACCGCCGTTGAATCACCTGGATTTGCAAAAAAGAAGCAGGCCTTGTTTTTCTACGCCCAGCTTTTTGAAACCCTCGTGGAAATGGCGGTTTCCCCCTGCCCGGTCTGTGGACAGACCATTGTCCGTGACATCCAAAGCCGTGTACTCTCTTCCCATGGCCCCGTTAACCGGGCCGCCTCACAGGCCCTGGGACGGCTGCCCATTGCCTTTCCGGCCCATCCGGCCTGCAGCCCCCGGGAGGATGCAACGCCGGTCCCCTTTGACCAGCTAATTAAACATGCCGGCGTCATTCAACCGGGAGTCCCCCATTGGAAGGGGCGCAGCCTGATTTTCCCACTGAAAAACGGCGACACCCTATCCCTGAAATTCGCCACCTCAAAGGAAAACATCCCCATTCTGGCAGAAGAGATGTTCTGGATGGAAGAACTCCACCACCATCCCCCCTGCACGGAAACCCGATTTCAACTCCCCAGACCCGTGGCGATACAGGGGAACCATCTTTTCCTGATTACGGATCTACCGGGCGACGCAACCCGTCAAAGCCCCCTGGACATCGCCTCATCCCCAATGGTGGCCTTTGTCAGTCCGGGGGACTATTATGCCTACCCCAACGACGCTCCTTCCATTGGCTCCTCCGGAGAAACCCTGGAAATTTTCCTGAGGAATGCACGCCTTTTGGGACGGCTCACGGGCAAGGGCATCATCCATACGGCCCTGATTCCCCTTTTCCACAACCGGGTGCAACGGGACAGACGCCAGGACCAGGGACGTTACCAATGGGAACTTGGGGGACGACTGGATCAATGGCTTGATTCCTGCCAATATCCCAATTTCGCCAAATCCGGCCTCAGGGATTTTGAACACATGTCCTGCCTGGAAAATGAAAAGGGACTCCACCATTTCATTGGCGAGCACATCTTGAGTTTCATCCTGGTCATGGGAAGTTATTTCAGGGCCAAGGCCCCCACATGGAAAGCGAGCCGTCTCGATGCGCCCCCCCTTGATACCAGATCCTGGTTTGACCCATGCCTGTTTGCCGATCTCATCAAAGGGGTGGTCCGGGAGTATTGCCTGGGCATGAACAACCGTCTCTCCCCCAGCCTGGAAGGGCTACCCTACGATTTGTTGACCACAAAATTAATTGAAAAAATGGGACTGGACGAGGACATGGAAGAAACCCTGCGGATGCGGGATCAGGAAACCATGTCCCAGGATGAATTTGAAACCTTTCTCAGGGCCAGGGGGGTTAAGGAGCCGGGGAAATTTGAACGGGCCAAGGCCGATATTCAACTCATCACCGGCCCCCACCTGGGGGGATTCAATCAGCCCATTTCCGTACCCGAGCTGATTGAATTCCTCTTTTGTATCTCCGGCATCTGTCTGGCGGATCGTTACCTCTTGGAAACCCAATGATCGATTCCCCCCGGAGTCGGTCCAAAACGGACAGCCTTACCGCACCACCAGACGATCCCCGGGATGGATCACCTTTTTCACGGAAAATCGATTCAATCGCAACAATTTCCCCAGGGAAACCCCGTATTTATCTGCAATGCCGCTGAGGGTTTCACCGGAGCGGACCCGGTGGAAACGGGGCTGATTCTTCTTGTTCCAATCCTTGAACAATTGCTCAAATCGCTTCTGGAACCCCTTTTCCTTCCCCTGGGGCACCAAAAGGGCCATTTTTCCCCGGGGCAGGTAATAGCCCCGCACATCTGGATTCCATTCTTTCAGGGTTTTAAATGAAATATTGGCTGCATCTGAAATCAATTGCAAAGGAAGGGTTTTCTTGGAATTAAATTCAAGGCGGGAAAAGCTGAACAAGGGATAATAATCCGCTTTTTTCATGTAAAAGCCGTGGTGCTCCGGGGCCTCCATGATGAGCTTGGCCGCGATGACCTTATAAACATAACGTTGGGTTTCCAGGGGTAGATAAAGGGAAAAATAATCCCCGGTTTTCTGGGTTTTAATCTCGGCGGACAAACCATATTCCCCCATGTTGTAGCCGGCCAGGGCTGCGGCATAGGAGCCGGTCATCCCATGGAGTTTTTTAATGTAACGACAGGCGGCCTTGGTGGATTTAAAGATGTTGCGCCGTTCGTCCAACTCTTTGTTGACCTTTAGACCATTCTGGCGGCCGGTGGAGCGCAGAAACTGCCAATACCCCACAGCCCCTGCCGAAGAACGGGCATGGGGACGCATGGCACTCTCAATGATGGGGACGTACTTTAAATCCAGGGGTAGATTTTCTTCCTTGAGGATCCCCTCAATGTGGGGGAAAAATTTACTGCCCCGCTTTAACCAGAGAATAACCTGGGGACGATTCCACAATGCCAGGAGCACTTCTTTTTCCAAGGCCTCCCTGACATCCCTGCGGTGGTAAGGAACCGGCTCGCCGCAAAAACGGATATCCCCATCGAATTGAACGCTCTGGATCAGGGAAGGAATGGATTCCACCGCCGGTATTTCCTGGACCTCGGCCCGGCAGGGATCCGACAATGAAATGAAAAGGACCGCAACCATGACCCATGCCGTCCGGAAACCTGTAAACCAACATCTGAAATAAGACATAATTTAATCCTGAACCCTTAGGAATTGAATGGAGATTTTCATCATTGCAGATTCAATTTTGAAAGTCAAACCAGAGCCCCGTCCGGCCAAGCTTTGTCTTTTCAATTCACCTTTGATATGCCATAATCGAACATTCGAATGAAGAGACAAACTGAACATCCAAAAGGAGCCAGAAGCTGCATTGATTTCCTTTTTAATCCAAATCATAACCCGGGCCGGAGAAATCTGTTTAAAAGAGCAGGAATCCCTCACCCGGGAAGACCTTGAATTCAAAAGCCCCAAAGACATTGTCACCACCATCGATAAGAAGGTCGAAGACTATATTGTCCAAGCCATTGGCGAAGCCTATCCCGACCATGGGATTTTCGGTGAAGAAACCGGCCAATCCCAACGGGATTCCGAATATTGCTGGATCATCGACCCCATCGACGGCACCACCTCCTTTGTCCATGGCCAACCCTTTTATTGCGTGAGCATTGCCCTGGAAAAAAACAATTGCCCACTCATGGCCGCGGTCAATGCCCCGTTGCTCGGGCAGCTTTTCCATGCGGAACAGGGCAAGGGCGCCTTCCTGAACAACCGCCCCATCCGGGTTTCCCATAGAACACGTTTGATGGAATCGGTCATGGCCACCGGATTTGCCTGTTTAAGATCCGATCTTAAAGAGAACAACCTGCCTCACTTCAACCGCATTGTGCCCCAACTCAGGGACATCCGGCGATTCGGATCCGCTGCCATGGATCTTTGTTATGTGGCCTGCGGCAAGGTGGATGGATTCTGGGAAATGAACCTTAACCCCTACGATGTTGCAGCAGGGGCTTTGATTGTCCAGGAAGCCGGCGGCAGAGTCACCGACTTTAACAACGGCAAGGATTATCCTGAAAAGGGAATCATCGCCGCCAACGAAACACTTCATCCCCTCCTTGCCCGGGAATTGAACCCGGGGAGCTGAGCACCATGGTCTACATATATACATGTATTTTCATTCTGACCATGGCTGCCGGAGCCGGCTATGCCTGGTTGGGAGAATTCACTCCGGTTCAATGGGTTGTTTGTTTAACCATTTCCGGATTTCTGGGAAGCAGCATTGTTGCCCTGATTTTCACATTCTTCTTTTTCTTTCGCAGGGAGAACGAGCAGGAGAAAATCCAGCGTCTCCAGGACGAAATCGTACAATTGAAACAGCAAAAGCAACTGAAAAGGTTGGAATAATGAGTATCCAATGGTTCCCCGGCCATATGCTGGAAACGGAAAAAGCACTTAAACAATCGGTCTCCAAGGTGGATGCCGTACTTGAGGTCCTCGACGCACGTCTGCCCATTGCCAGTGAAAACCCACTGGTCAACAAACTGGCCAAAAAAGCAGCCCGCTTGAAATTGTTAAACAAGGTGGACCTGGCCGATCCGGAAGTCACCAAGGCATGGATGGACTATTATGAAAACCAACGCCAGATTCCAGCCGTTGCCGTATCTGCAACCCAGAAACAGGATGCGGTCCGTGCATTGGACGACTGCGTGTCCAGAATCCAGAGGAATCGGGCCCGCAAGGTGAAAATCATGGTGGTGGGAATTCCCAACACCGGAAAATCCACCCTGCTCAATACCCTGGCCGGAAAAAAAATAGCCAAGACCGGAAATGTGCCCGCCGTCACCCGGCACCAGCAACGCACCAGCCTGAAAAACAACATCGACATCTACGACACTCCGGGTATCCTCTGGCCGGTCATTGAGCCCAAGGAACGGGCCCTGGCCCTGGCCACCAGCGGAGCCATATCGGATACCGCCCTGGACTACCATGAATTGGCCCACTTTGCCGGCGGATTTCTCATGGAGCGCTATCCGGACCTGCTTTTAAAACGCTATCCCTTTCTGGAAAGTATCCCCGAAGATGAAACCCATTTCATTGAAGCGGTGGGCAGAGCCCGGGGATGTTTGAAAAAAGGTGGCATCATCGACTATCAAAAGGCGTCCCTGGCCATCATCCAGGATCTGCGGTCCGGGAAAATGGGACGCATCAGCTTTGAAACCCCCCAAGATTTGGAAAAGGCCCATGCTGCCGAATAAAACCCGTAAATGGATTTATCAAATCAGCCTCGGTTTGACCCTGGTCCTGTTTACCATGACCGGGGCGGTGCAGGCGACAAAATCGCCCCTGCCCCTGGAGCCGGAACGGTCCCAAATGGTGCAAACCGTAAAAATCATCAAGGCCCTGGAGCGATACCATTACACTGGTAAAAAGTTGGACAATGACATGTCCATCCATATTTTTGACCGGTATGTGAAGCAGCTTGACCCCAGCCGCCGCCTTTTGACCCTTGCGGACCTGAGAACCTTTGCCCCGTACAGAGAACGGTTTGACACCGATCTTAAAATGGGAAATCTAAAGGTGACCTTTGCCATTTTCAACCTCTACCAACAACGGGCGGGCCAGCGTTTGAATTACATCCTAAAAACATTGGACAGCTGGCAAACCCACCTTGATCTGGAATCCGAAAACAATCTCATTGTGGATTTTGAAAATCGGCCCCGGGCAAAGGACATTTCAGCCCTGGAAGGCTATTGGGAAAAGGATCTCACCAACCATATCATCGGACTGAAGCTGGACGAAAAACCCAATGATGAAATCACGGAAACCCTGAGAAAAATATATGGCAATCGGCTTTCCCGCCTGTCCCAGACCAATGCCTCGGATGTGTTCCAACTCTTCATTAACACGGTCACCGAATGTTTCGACCCCCACACCCAATACTTCCCCCCCCGGGCCTCGGAGGATTTCGACATCCACATGAGCCTTTCCCTGGAGGGAATCGGGGCGGTGTTATCCAGCGAATACGAATACACCAAGGTGGTACGCCTCATCCCCAAAGGACCGGCGGACAAATCCAACAAACTCATGCCCGGGGATAAAATCATCGGCGTGGGCCAGGGAAAGGATGGAGAGATCACCGACATCATCGGTCAGCGCATAGATGAAGTGGTTAAACTCATCCGCGGTCCCAAGGACTCCCACGTGCGGCTGAAAATTATTCCCGCGAAAAAGAGCAATTCCACCGCCACCATCAGTATCAAGCGAGACAAGGTAAAGCTGGAAGAACAGGCCGCCAAGAAGGAAGTTGTCACCCTGAATCAAGGTGGACGCCAGCTTAAAATCGGAATCATTGAAATCCCCAACTTCTATATTGATTTCCAAGCCTTCCACCGGGGGGATAAAAATTATAAGAGCACCACTTCGGATGTAAAAAAACTGCTCAAGGAATTAAGGGCAGAAAACATAGACGGATTGATCATTGACCTGAGGGACAATGGCGGCGGTTCACTCAAGGAAGCCAACGAACTGACCGGTTTGTTTTTGAAATCCGGCCCCACGGTGCAAATCAAAACCAAGCACCGGGTCAGCCGTCTTTACGACAATGACCTTTCCATTGCCTACACCGGCCCCTTGGCGGTACTCATCAACCGGATGAGCGCCTCAGCCTCTGAAATTTTTGCCGGCGCCATCAAGGACTACAATCGCGGTATCATCATCGGTACCCGCAGTTTTGGCAAGGGAACGGTCCAGGAACTCGGCCCCCTGGGGGATGGCAAACTGAAACTCACCAGTGCAAAGTTCTACCGGGTTTCAGGGGAAAGCACCCAGCACCAAGGCGTACTGCCCGACATTTCCATGCCCGGCATTTACAAAATGGAAGACACCGGTGAAAGTTCCCTGGATGGCGCCCTGCTCTGGGATACCATTCCCAGAAGTCATTTCCTTGCCTACCCCACCTTGGATTCCGTATTCCCCAGCCTGAAAGAAAGCTTGGCCAAGCGTTCCCGCACAGCCCCGGGTATTATTTATCTGAAAAAACGACTTCAGATGATCGAGGACCTGGATCGGGAAGCCGCCTTGAGCTTGAACCTCAAAGAAAGGATCCAAAAAAAGGAAAGGGATGCCGATCAGGAACTTGAGATCGAAAATGATTATCTTGCCGCCATTGGAGAGCCCCTTCTGGATGAGTATGATAACGAAACCGCAAAAATAAAAGAGTACAAAAAAATCATCCTGAAGCAGACCCAGTTTGTCATGGCGGATTTTATTTCCCTGTCCCAAACCCAGGGATTTTCCTGGTAAAGGCATGCCGACTCTGACATATAAAACCCGGCGGAAATTCCTATACGCCACAGCAGCACTGGTTCTATTTTTAGTCCTCTTCCCCCTGATTCTGGAATGGGTGGTCAACCTCAAGGTTGTACGCATCAAGGCCGCCGATGTGATCCAGGAAAAAACCGGAGTAAACCTGGATCCGGACAACCTATTTTTCCAACTGAGCCCCCAGATTCGCCTGGGACTTAAAAATCAAAGTGTCTCCTTTGGTTCCCAGCTCCACATCCGACTCAAGGCATTGAACATCGACCTTGATTTCCTGCAATTGATCTCGGGCAAACTGGTCCTCAGCGACATCAGTTTGGAATCCCCTAAAATCATATTCATCCCCGGCCCTCCTCGGAAAACCGGGGAGACGGATTCCCCTCCCCAGGAAACCGTTCCCTATTTCGATTTTCCCAAAACTGCCATTTCCGAGCTCTTTGCCCTTTTTCCCGAAAGCCAAAAGCAATTGGTCCTCAATTTCAGAAATGTGGATTCCAGATATTTCAAGGGCCTCAGCGGCAGCCTGCTCCTCTATCGGGAAAACGAACAATTGCTTTTAAATGCCGCACTAAATGAACTGGATCTGACCCAGGAAACCCTGCCCCCGGATACCTTTCCCGAAGTATTGCCCATTGGAGGCGTTACCGCACAAAAGGCCCAGGTGATCATGCGGCTGGACAGCAAGGGTACCCTGAAGACCAACCTGCGTCTTCAAAACGCGGAAATGATTTCA
>JAKSBM010000356.1 GCA_022361135.1 Desulfobacterales bacterium
GATTTCCATGGAATCGTATTTTCCTTTAAAGGCTATTTCTTTTTACCGGCATCGATCATGCTGGAGATGAATTTTTGTTTGGACTTCATCCGTTGCAAGTATTTGTCCAGGGCTGAAAATTGGGCGGCCATGGTTGTGTACTTTTTATCGATGAATTGGGTTTTCTTTTTAATGTCCTTTTCAATGCGGGATATCTGGGAGCTGACGGCTTTTTTCTCGCTGCTGATGAGTCCATTGGCCCGGGTGAGGCCTTTAATCATGTCGTTGATCTGGTCGGCAAAGCCCCTGGCCGGGGGCTTTCCCAGGAAGAAGGTCTGGACATCCCCAAAATTTTCATCCAGTTTTTTCTTCAATACGGTTTCATCGAGGCTGACATTCCCTTTGCGGGCGGCCTTGAATCCTAGGTCGTGGAGCCCCTTGATGCTGCCCCCGGGGTTGAACCGGGAGGAAATCAGGTTCAGGAGTTGGTCCTTGGCCGCCCGGATGGAGGGGGTACGGGCCAGGCTGCCCCAGGTTTGGGTCTTGGTGTTGTAATCGTCCTTTTTATCGATTTCCTGGATGAGGTCATTGAGGGTGGTGACCATTTTTTTGACCTGGGCGGCAATGCCATTGGTCTGGTTGGAGATGGAAAGGGTGGTGCTTCCGGTCTTGGAAAAGCTGAGCTTGACCCCGTCCACCACATCCTTGATCCCTGAATTGCTGTCCCGCTGGTAGTGAATCCCGTCCATCTGGAAGGCTGAATTCAGGGAGGATTCGGCCGGGGTGATGGTTCGGCTTTCCGTTTTGAATCCCAAGGCTTGGGCGGCTCCGGCCGAGGCGGCATCATCCCATTTGATTTCCACCTTTTTCAGGTTTCCCATCTGTTGAATTTCCAGTTTCCCCGTGGCGGAATTGAATGAGACCGCGTATTCATGCCCCCCGCCATTGTTCTGGGATGCGTCGTTCATGGCCTTTTCCACGGTCCTGGCCAGCTCTTTGCCGTTCTGGTACACCCCGGTGGGGATGGTGGCGGTGATGTCCTTTCCATATCCCTTGCCCCCGTCCTCCCGGAAAACAAAGGTGGTGTTGTTGTTCTGGGGGCGGATGGTGACCGGGGAGGAAAAGGATAGTTTGTGGTCGGCTTCCATGGTGTATCCACTGCCCTTTTGTTCCTTCATGGGCAGGGCATCCAGCCCCTGGAGGATTTTGATTCTGGAATTTTCCCCGCTCTTGTTGGACTTGAGCACCAGTTTGTAAGCGGACTTGCCCGTGCCCGTGTTGACCAGGGAGGCGGTGACCCCGCCGTTGCCCTTGTCCGTGTTGATCAATTCCACCAGCTTTTTCAGGGTGGTGCCGGCGGGTAGGTTGATCTCCACCTTTTTGCCCCCCACGGTGTAGGAAAATGGGACGTCCGGGGCGGCAAATGCCGTGGAGGCCGGGGCCTGCGTCACTTCAATGCGTTGGCCGTCTCCGGCCTGGGCCGGGGTGAGGTTCAGGTGGAATTTTCCATCCTTGCCCTTTAGGGCTTCGGCCTTGATGAAATTGTTTCCATCACCGTCCGTGTTGGCGGAATGGTTTTTCAGGGCTGTGATAAGACCGTCCAGGGTCATGCCGTTGCCGTCTGCGGTGATGGTGATGGTTTGACTCTGGCTTCCCTTGCCATATGTCAGGGTCATTTTTTTATTTGGACCCAGGATTTTGGCCGTGTTGGTGTCTGCAAATCCCGTCACCGATTTCTGGCCGGCGGGGTGGGCAATCACGGTGGTGTCGCTTTCATTGCCCCGGGAAATATGGGAGCTTTTGGAGGCCAGGCGATTCACGGTGATGGCATATTTCCCCAGCTTGGCGCTGTCCAATACATTGGCCGAAAGAACCGCGGAATCTGAAATGGAAGATTTGCGTTTCATGTAGGAGGAGGAAAGGGAGAGATTCAAGGCCGCGGATTTGATGGCCAATAGTTTGGTGTTGATGAGGTTGAATTCGTTTTTCCGCTCCTCCAGGGATTTTTTTTCCTTTTGTTTTAATTGGATGGCGGCTTCGTCCGCCTTTCTCAATTTATCCAGGATGCCTTGGAGATCCATGTTGGATCCCAATCCCAGTGTGGTGATGCTGCCGACCATATGGTGTACCTCGCAATATTAAATGGGTGTGGATTTCCGGGATTATAAAAAATCCACCAGGGAGAGTTTCATGATCTGGGACGTGGTTTTCAAGGAGGCCTCATAGGCGGTTTGCAGGCTCTTCAATCGCATGATGGCTTCCACGGCGTCCACGTCTTCGATGGCCGATTTTCGGGTTTTCATGGCCACCTTGAGTTCCGTGTTCACGGCCAGGGTATCATCCATGCGGTTATTCTTCAGTCCCAGTTGGGAGATGTTTGTGGTCATGGTTCCAAGGTGGGTTTCCAACCGGGTGATGCTGCGCTGGAGGCCGTCCATGTCATCGGTTTCAAGGGATTGCTTCAAGGCGATGAGGGTTTTGAATATCCCCCATTGGGCCGGTGCGCCCTGGGCCGGGCCCGTGGAAATGTCCCGGTTTTCAAATCCCAGGGTAGAGGCTGCACCGGCTTTGCTGTCCTGCCCCGTTTGGAACATGAGTTTCACCCCGGCCAGTTTTCGCCCGTTTGCACCGTCCTCGCCGATGGATATTTTCCCGGTCACCGGATCATGGGTGACGGCGTAATCAATGCTTTTACCCTGGGCCCTTGAGGCGCTTTCCATGGCCTTTTCCACGGCCCGGGTAAAGGATTTCACATCGGTGTAATTGCCGGGGGGAATCACGGCGGTGAGTTGGCCTGTGTCTTCGGCACTTCTGCCCGGGGATATTTCCTTAAAGTTGATGGTATCGTTTACACCGGGCTGGATTTTGATCAGGGAAACCGGGGCATCTCCGGCATGGCTGGATGTACCGGTATCATCGGCCCCGGCATGGAATCCCAGTGCCTGGGCCGCACCATTGCCGGCCTGGTGGCTCCCCGACTTCCACAGCAATTGCAACTCCGCTGCCCCCTTGGCCTGGATGGAAAATTTCCGGGTTTTATCATGGTATTTCACCTGGTAGTCCAGTTTGTTCACCGATGCATCCTCCAGGGATTTTTCAATGGCCTGGGCCAGTTGGCCCATGTCGGAATACTTCCCCTGGGGGAGGGTTGCGGTGAGTTGGGGGGAAAGGCCATTGCCCGTATCTTCCTTGAAATCGATGACGTGGTTGGTGGCATCAATGGTTTTCAGGGTCAGGGGGGAGCTGCCCCGGGCCGGGGCCAGGGTGAGGTTGCCATGGAGGCCCATGTCCGCTCCGATGCTGCGGTTGCTTTCCGGGGTGTGGATGTGGAATTTAACCCCGCTGCCTTCTCCCGCCGGACTGTCCAGGTTGATTTTCAGGTCGGGTTTGCCGTCCCGGTCCAGATCCAGGTCCACCCCGCTGCTGCTGCCCTGGATTTCCTTGGGCAGATCATATCCGGGGTCGTTTCGCACCTGCCATTTCCCATCCCCCTTGTAGCTGAGCTCAAGGGGGGAGGTCACCGGGGTCTGGCGGGTCAGGGCCTGGGGATTCAGCACCGTGGTATGGATGGCCTTGTCCGGGATCCCCACCCCCTTGATGCCGCCCACCGGGGGCATCTCCTTGGGGTTGGTAATGATCCGGGTTCCCATGTAACCCGGGTGGCTGCCGTCGGTGGAAAAGGTAAAGGCCTGGGTTTTGGGATCCTGGGAGACCTGGTAGTTGATCTTGTATCCCGATTCCTCGGATGTTTTGTTCATGGCATTGCGCACGGCCTGGGCCAATTCCTTAGGAGAATAGGTGCCGGCGGGGAGTTCCGCCTCCAGGGTCCGGATGCTGTCCCTGCCCCGTCCCGGATCCTCCCTGAAGACGATGCGCTGGTTGGTGGTGTCCACCTTAATGGCCTTTTCCGAAAATACGGTTTTCCCCACCAGGCCCACATCCATTTCTCCTTTTTTTTCCGTGGCCACGGAAAAGGGGGTGTTGCTTCCCTGGTAGATTACCTGGGGGGGATTGGTTTTATTGTTGTAGGAAAAGGGGGCAATGTTGTTCCGGGTGCCGGCAAAGACGTATTTTCCGTTTACCTGGGTATTCCCCAGTTTTATGATCTGGTCCAGGGTCTTCTTGATTTCCTGGGCCGCCACCCTTCTTTCCTTGGTTCCCACCCCGGGGTTGACCATTTTGGCGGCCAGGAGTTTGGCATTGAGAAGTTGTTTGGAAACCTCCGTTAATGCGGTTTCTGCGCCCTGGAGCATCACCCGGCCGCTGGTCGTGTTTCGGTTCAATTGATCCATGTGGGAGAGTTCTTGGTCCAGGCCGATGACTTGGGTGGCTCCCAAGGGGTCGTCGGAAAACCGGTTAATGCGTTTCTGGGTGGATGCCACCTCGGTGGCATCGTTGAGGTCGGTTGTCAGCCGCCCCAGGCGCTGGGTGGAATTCATGTACATGGATAATGTCGGCACTCTCATTGGGGCCTCCTTTTAGCGGGATGAAAGCAGGGTTTTCATCATTTCGTCGGTGGTTTTTAATAATTTGGACGCGGCGTTGTAGGCATGCTGGAACTTCATCATGCGGATCATTTCTTCATCCAGGGAGACCGCAGAGACGGCGTTGCGCTGCTGGGTGAGGTTCTTCACCATGCCGTCGGCATGGAGGACGGAATTTTTTACCCCCCGGGCGGTGATGCCCAGGCTGCCCACCAGGGTGGAATGGTATTCGTCCAAACCGGCTTCAATGGGTTTGGATGTGGGGGGATTCCCCCGGGAAAAGTACCATTGTCGCATTTGGGTGCTGTTATCCTGGGCACCGGCCAGGGCCTTGGCGTTTGCATTGTCCCCGGCATTGATTTCCCCGGTCTTGGAATTCACCCGGCCCGTGGCCAGATATCGGATGTCCTTGAGGGTTTCGTTGGTTTCCATATCGCCGGCATTGCTTCCCTGGAAAAAGGTGTTGATGCCCAGGGCGGCCAGGAGTCCGGGGCCGTCGCCTCCATTGTCCCCAAATGCAAAGGCGGTGTCCTTTGCCGGGTGTTTGACCAGGTCAAATTCAATGGAACCGTCTCCGCTCACCTTTTTTTTGAATTTGACTTCAATGTCCCCCACGCCGTCTCCGTCCATGTCCACGGCAAACCCATTGTCGTTGCCCCCCGGGGGAAGGAGTTTGGCCCGGCCCCCCGTGGGATCGTTGGCCAGGCTCCACCGGCCGCCGGAACGGACCAATTGGAGGTCGGTGGCTTTCATGTTCAGGGCGCTCCAATTTTTTACCGCGAATTCGGTGTTGTCCTTGGCAAATCCGTTTTTTCCGGAATAGCTCATGTTCTCCGGGGAATAATAATCCCGGGGCTGGATGACCAGACGGTTGTCCGGTGTGACCCGGGCTTCCACCCCCGGGGATTTCCGGTTGAGTTGGGCGGCAAAGGAGTCCAGGGTCCAATGCCATTGGGCCCCGGTTTCCGGCCGGCCGATGCCCTGGGAGTCCTTGGGAATCACCCGGCCGGAGTCGTCGGTCTTGATGGTGAAATGGTCCCCATGGGTCAGGGTGCCCCGGTTGAAGACCAAAAGCATCCCATCCACCTTGACCCGGGCCGGCATTTCCCCGGGATTGATCTCAATGCGTCCCGAGGTAACCGTGGATTTATATTCCAGGACAATGGGTTTATTTTTATCCCCCCCTTGTCCCAGGGTGCCCCCGGAGATCACCTTGAAATCA
>JAKSBM010000693.1 GCA_022361135.1 Desulfobacterales bacterium
CCCCCCGCCATCACCTGATCTCTCGGGTATGATTGGCAAATTTAAAATAATGTTCCCATTGAATGGGACAATGAAGATTTTAAAGATTTCTTGAAAACCGATAGGGTCCGCATTGAGCGTATCCTGCCCAAGGGCCATACTTCACCGGAATCGGGATGGTACGACCAGGATGAGAACGAGTGGGTTCTGGTCCTTTCGTTTCCAGGCCCTTGCCACGGCATCTCCTGCCTCATCCAAAAAGGCAGATCACCACGGCCCCGGCCACCATCATGGCTCCGCCCATGAGATTTCCCCTTCCCGTGGCTTCCTTTAAAAACCAGATGCCCAGCCCCATGGAAAAGAGGACCCCCAGCCGCCTGAGGGCGGAGACATAGGCCACCGGTCCCTGGTTGATGGCCAGGTAATAGGTGAGGACGGCCACGGTGGAGAACAGGGCCGGTTTCAAGGGCTGTTTCAGGTTTTCCCAGGCATACCAGTCCCTCTTTTTCCGGGCGGCAAAGGGAAAGAGGAAGAGGGTGATCAACCCCATTTCACAGAGGCCCCAGAAGAGGGCGTCGGTCCGTTGTACCCCCATCTTATGGAAGCTGGAGCTGATGCCCCAGATCAAGGCCACCATGAGCATCATCCGGGTGGGGCCGGGTTCCAGGATTTGCCGGAGGGGGGCGGTGGGGTCCCGGCGGTCCCGGATATTGAGGAGATAGGAGCCCAGGACCACCAGCAGAACCCCGGCGATGCCCACCCATGACAGCTGTTCCTGGACCAGGGCCGGGGTGACAAAGAGTTGGACCACGGGGATGAAGCAGAGCATGGGGACGGTGCGGGAGAGTTCCCCCCGGCGGATGGCCTCCAGGTAGAGGAGGGCGGCGGTGGTGTCCATGAGGGCTGCGGCCAGGAGGATGCCGCTGAATTCCAGGGTGATGGGATGGGTGTTTCCCAGGGCCAGGTTAACGGCGGTCAGGATGAGGAATACAAATCCGTTGAGGCCCCAGCTCATGTATACCGTGGGCAGGTTTCTCCCCCAGCGTTTAAAAGCCAGCTCCCTCAGGCTGAGGAAAAAACTGGAAATCAGGGCCAGGCTGTACCAGGTCATTTGTTCCATGATAAAGAACAGATCTACCATCCCCCAAAGAGAATTGAAACCTTTGATTGACGACGGCTTTGGATCATGTTTATAGTTTGATCAGATTTGATGTCCCAACAGGATAAAGCAAAAGGGTTATACCAGGAATTGAACATATCCACACGGGCCCGGTTTAAGAGTCGGCCCCATCTTCGATGCGTTCCCAAAGGGTAGTTTTATGTTTAAGAAAAAAACACCGGTCTGGAAGCAGAAAACGGTTTCCACGGACCAGGTACTTGAAAATATTGAACCGGGTATGAACATTTTCATCGGGACGGGAACGGCAGAGCCCCGGACCCTGGTCAGCGCTCTGATGACGGCCCAGACCCATCGCATGGACGATCTCACCCTGATCCAGCTCCTCAGTTTTGGAGATGCCATTTCCTACAAGGCATTGAAGTCTCAACGATATCGGTTGAAAACCTTTTTTTCCGGCTGGGTTTCCGCCGAGGCCATCACCCAGGGCCGGGTGGATCTCATCCCCTCCCGTTTTTCCGCCATCCCTGCATTGATCAAGGAAAAACAGATTCCCATTGATGTGGCCTTTGTCCAGATCACCCCGCCCAACAAGGCCGGCTATTGCAGTCTGGGCGTGGGGGCGGATGTGGCCCGGCGGGCCATGTCCCATGCCTCCCTGGTGGTGGGGGAGATCAACGAGGAAATTCCCTTTACCCTGGGGGATACCTTTGTCCACATGGACAGCTTTGACATGATTGTGGAGTCCAAGACCCCGCCCTTTTATTTTCCCAGGTACCCCGTGGAGCCCATCTTTGACCGGTTGGCCGAACATGTGGCCTCGGTCATCGAAGACGGTTCCTGCCTGGCCTTTACCTTTGGCCCCCTCTTCGAGGCCCTGCCCAAATATCTCAGGCACAAAAAGGATCTGGGCATCCACAGTCCCTTTTTCACCGACGCCCTCATGGAATTGGTCCAGAGTGGGGCCGTGTCCAACCGGGCCAAGGGGATGTTCCGGGGGCGGTCCTTAACCTCATACGCATTGGGAACCAAGGATCTCATGCGATGGTTGGACAAGAATCCCATGGTGGAATTCCAGGCCGTTGAAAAGGTCTTCAGCCCCATGGAAATCGGGCGGAGCCGGAAGTTTGTCATGATTCTGCCCGTGCGCCAGGTGGACCTTGCCGGCCGCATCGCCCTCCATAGGAGCCAGGTCAATGTCAGCGCCGGTCCGGGCCAGGTTACGGATTTCCTCAACGGAGCGGAAATCTCCCGGGGGGGCTATACCATGATGGCCCTGCACAGCCGGAACCGGAAGGATAAACCCAATATCCGGCTGAACATCAGTGATTCTGCCGAATTGTTCACCCTGCCGGAATCCGTGGACATCGTGGTCACGGAGCAGGGGGTGGCCCACCTGAGGGGGCGGACCCTGAGGGAGCGGGCCCAGGCCCTC
>JAKSBM010000592.1 GCA_022361135.1 Desulfobacterales bacterium
ATCCACAAGCTTCTGGATTATTGCGCCGACGTGGCCGTGGCCGTCTGCGGCCACATCCTGGACACGGGCATGGATGTCCTGGCCCTGGTGGACCCCATGATCTCCCAGATCTCGCCCAAGCATTTTGAGGAATTCATGGCCGCTCCCTTTAAGCGGGTCTTTGACCATATCCGTGACAAGGGGGGTAAATCCTCCTTCTTTGTCTGCGGCAACGCCATCAAAAACATGGACCTCATGTGCCAAACCGGCTGTGACTCCATCTCCGTGGACGAAAACGTCAACCTGGTGGAAGGCAAAAAAATCTGCGACCGCCACAATGTTGTCCTGGGCGGCAACATCCCCCTGACCACCACCATGCTCTTCGGCACCCAGCAGGACAATATGAAATATGTGGTGGACCTCATCGATGCCATGGAATCCACCAAAAACCTCATCATTGCCCCGGGCTGCGACATGCCCTATGCCACCCCCATGGAAAACGTCATCGCCACGGAACAAGCGGTTCACAACACAGAATCAATCCGGGAAATGGTGAAAAACTACGAAGCCGCAGAGGTGGAATTCACAGGCGAACTGCCGGAATACGATAATCTGGAAAAGCCCCTGGTGGAAGTCTTCACACTGGACTCCGTGGCCTGTGCTGCCTGCACCTATATGTTGGCCGTGACCATGGACGCCCAAAGGGAATTCGGGGAAGCCATCCAGGTGGTGGAATACAAATACACCGAACCCGAAAACATCGCCCGCTGCCGGGTCATGGGAGTGAAGCAGCTTCCCTCCATCTATATCAACGGAGAGCTGAAGCACTCTTCCCTCATCCCGTCCCAGGATGAACTCTTCGCTGAAATCCGGGAGGTTCTATGATCCCCTACATCTTTCTCACGGGTTTTCTGGGCACGGGAAAAACCACCCTACTCAATTCCCTGCTCAGCAAATACAGGGGAATGAAAATCGGGGTCATCGTCAATGACTTCGGTGATATGGATGTGGATGCCGGTCTCATCGATGCCAGCGCCCTGGCCGGTGAGGTCCAGGAACTCAAATCGGGGCAGATTTTCTGTTCCTGCCTTTCGGGTTCCTTTGTGGAATCGGTGCTGGCCTACCGGGAGATCAAGCCGGACCTTCTCATTGTGGAATGTTCCGGTTTGGCCAAGCCCTCGGGCCTCAAAGACATCA
>JAKSBM010000012.1 GCA_022361135.1 Desulfobacterales bacterium
GTGTGGAACCGCCTGGACCAGCGCCTCCTCCCCTTGAGGGAGAAGGCGGGGCTGGAGGTGACCATTTGGGATCATCACATGGAAGGGGACATGGAGGGGGAGGAATCCCATGTCCGTGAGACCGGCTCCACCGTGACCATGATTATCCAGGAGATCCAGAATCAGAAAAAATTGATTACCCCCATCCAGGCCACCCTGTTCCTGATGGGATTGTATGAAGATACGGGAAATCTGACTTTTCCGTCGACCTTGCCCGAGGATGCCCATGCGGCCGGATACCTGCTGGACCGCAAGGCCGATTTGAACATCCTTTCTGCTTTTCTGAAGCAGGCCTACGGCCACCAGCAGAAGGAGGTGTTGTCCCGGATGATTGACCGGGCGGAAAAGGAAAAGGTGGGGGATTGGACCCTTAGTTTTTCCGTGCTGGAAATCGAGGGACGGATCCAGAATCTGGCCATGGTGGTCCAGATGTACCGGGAAATCGTCAATGCCGACGTGGCCTTCGGGATTTTCCGGGATGTGGAAAAGGATCGTTGCATGGTCATCGGCCGCAGTGGCGTGGATGATATCAACCTGGCGGTCATCATGCGGGCATTGGGCGGCGGTGGTCACCCCGGTGCGGGCTCTGCCCTGCTGAAAAAGGCCAATCCCGATGTGATCAAGGAGATGATCCAGGATTTGATCCTGGGCAACCAGCACACCTCCATCATGCTTTCGGACATCATGTCCTACCCCGTGATCACGGTGAACCACAAGACACCGGTGGAAAAGGTGGGTCAGCTCCTCAGGGACATGGGCTGCACGGGCATGCCCGTTGTGGACGATGAAGATCGCCCCGTGGGTGTGATTTCCCGCCGGGATTTCAGAAAGGTGAAGAAGGAAAAGGAGCAGAAGTCTCCCATCAAGGCTTTCATGAGCCGGAAATTCATCCATATTTCCCCGGACAAGAGTGCGGTGGAGGCGGCCCGTCTCATGATCAAGCATGACATCGGTCGCATCCCCGTGGTGGAGGATGAAAAGATCATCGGGATCATCACCCGGTCCGACGTGATGATGTTTATCTACGATTTGCTGCCCGATTAATTCTGACGTGGAACCCGTCCGGGGATGGAAATGAAGGTTCCGGGTGGGATCGTTTCTTTAAAATAGACAGGCCGGATTCATGCTGCCATGGATCCGGCCTGTTTTGTTTCGTGTCCGGGTGGGGAATGGGTCAGGCGGTCTTTTTCACCAGCCGTTTGGCCTTCACCGCCAGTTTTTCCCGGAAAATTTTGGAATTGTGGCGGATGTCCACGGGAAAGCTTTTTTCCATGAAGATGTGCTCAATCCCCTGGGTGAGGGGGTTGGATTGGCCCAATTCCCTGAGGTCCGCCAAAAAGCCCTTTTTGTCTTTGATGGCTTCGGTGGGTTCGATGAAGATCACCGGGGTCTGGCGGCCCTTGGGGCCCACGCCGGCCAGGGCGCTGCGGAAGACCTTTTCATGGTTGTTGAAAATGGCCTCCACCGGAATGGTGAACAGGGGGCCGTTTTCCGTTTCCACCCGGTGGCTTTTTCTGCCGCAGAACCAGATCCTGCCCTTGCTGTCCTTCCAGCCCAGGTCGCCCATGCGATGCCAGATCTGGCCGTCGGGGTCTGGGATTTTGGCCTTGAGGTCTTCCTGGCGGTTGTCAAAGTAGTTCTTGGTGACCAATGGGGCCTTCACCGCGATTTCCCCCACCTGGTTTCCTTCCACCTGGAGGGTGTCCCGGATCTGGGTGATGGGTTCGTCGGAGATTTTGATGAGCTTGATCTGGGTGTCCTGGATGGGGCGGCCCACGCACATGCCGTATCCCTGTTCGCTCAACTCACGGGTTTCACCGAGGATTTCATTGCTTTCGATGGAGATGATGGGCACGGCTTCGGTGGCCCCGTAGGGGGTGTGGATCTGTGCATCCCCGGTGAGCATGGATGAAAATTGCTCGATGTTGGCCGGGGAAACCGGAGCACCGGCGGAGACCACCCGACGCAGGGAATTGAGTTTGATCCCCTTTTCCTTGCCGTATTTCCCCACCCGGTTGAGCAGGGCAGGGGAGGCAAACATATTGGTGACGCCCTGGTTTTCAATGGCTTCGATGATCCGCTCCGGGTTGACCTGGGCCGGCTTTGTGGGGTCCATGTCCGGGATGACCGCGGTCATGGCCAGGCAGGGATCAAAGACGGCAAAGAGGGGAAATGTGGGCAGATCCACTTCGTCTGGACCGATGTTGAAATGGGCCTGGAGCTGGTCGATCTGGGCGTGGAAATTGCCGTGGGTGTAGACCACGCCCTTGGCC
The DNA here is from genome assembly GCA_022361135.1 of Desulfobacterales bacterium. The sequence goes on from JAKSBM010000012.1 coordinate 2,313, forward strand.
GGGCCGGTGGAACCGGTGGTGAAGGCGATGGCCGCAGTTTCGTCCCAGGTGGTCTGGGCCCGGGGAAAGGGCTCGTTGGCCCGGCCGTGGTCCATGAGTTGGGTCAGGGTTTGTCCTCCCCAGAACCATTTTCTCCCCACGGTGACCCAATGTTTCACCTGCTTGAAATATTTGGGGCGCAGGGTTCTGAGGACATGGGCCTTTTCAATGCCGATGAAGGCCTTGGGTTTGCCCTGTTCCAGACATTGGAGCATGCGGTCGATGCCCATGCCCGGGTCCACCACCACGGGCACCGCCCCCACCTTGAACATGGCAAAGACGGTGATGAAGAACTCAATGCCCGGGGGGATCATAAGGATGGTCCGGGTGCCCCGGATGATGCCCATGTTTTCCAGGCCGAATGCCAGGCGGTCGGATTGTTCTTCCAATTGTTTGAATGTCAGTTGGCTGTATAGGACCCGGCCATGCTTGTCCCGGCTTGCGGGGTATACGATGGCCCGTTTGTGGGGGTAGGTTTCAGCTGTGATTTTAAGCCGTTCAGAAATATTGGTATAGGTGGTCATAGAAATTTCTTTTTCAGCGTGTAAAGAGTTCCCTTGATGAGCCCGGGGGGCGCTTCGGGTTTGCGTCCTTTGATGATTCGGGTTTGATCCTGGGCGATTTTCAATGCAGCATCTGCTGTGCCGGCCAGTTCGGCGCGTTTCTCCTGGACACCGGCAAGTCCCTGGTCTGTGTTCACCAGGAAAAGAACATAGGATTCTTTAATGGGTTTTTCCAGTTTTGAAAAGGCTTTTATGAGGGTCCTTTGATTTTTCTCCCAGAACTTTCTTTCCTTGGCCGCGATTTTTCGTTGTTGGGGATACCGCTCGCCGATTTCCCGGATGCGCTGGATTTCCCGCTCCAAAAGATCGACCTCGGCGTTGAATATCAGCAGGGCATCGTAGACTTCGGGCATTTGATCAAAGGTGAACTTGAGCATTTCTTCGGGCAGTTTGACATGCTCCAGGACAATGGGGACATAGATGGGCGCATCGCCGTCGCCCTTGGCGAAGTAGAAATATCCCACCCCGCCTCCGGCCAGTAAAATGGCCGGAAGCAGGACAAAAAGAACCAGCTTTTTGACGAGGCTTTTTTTCGGTTTTTCCTTTTTCTTGGCATCTTCCCCGGTTTCGGCGGTGCCGTCTTCGTTGGGGGCGGATGCGGGCGGCTCTTTTTCTTTCTTCTTTTTCTTAAATCCAAACATAGCTAATTTTTACCCCGGCGGCGGCGAAATGTCAAAATTCAGCTCTATTTCATCATTGGGCCAAAAAATCCCGGATCAGTGTTAATGTTTCCTCGGGCTTGTCCTCGAAAAGGTAATGGCCGGCATCTTCAAAGCAATGGGCCTGGGATTGGGGGAAACGCCGTCTGAATTCCCGGTAAAAGCTCAGGTCAAAGACAAAGTCCCTGGCCCCCCAGAGGAAGAGCAATTGCTCCGGTTCCAACCGGTGCAGGGTTTTGGATACCCGGTCCACAATGGGCCATGCCTTGTCGCCCGGGGCAAGGGGAATGTCCTGGACGAATTTCAGGGTGGCGATGCGGTTTTTGATGGAGTTATAGGGGGCGATGAGTCCTTTTTTCACCGGGCAGGGCAGGCGGCGTTCCGACCCCACGAAAAGGGCGGAGCCGGCAAACCCGTTGCATCCCTGGATGGCACCCCGGCCGAATCCCTTGATGAATTTGGTCATCCACAGGGCCGTGGGCAACCGTTTTTCCCGGGGCAGGAAGAAGCCGGCCGTGTTGGTCACCACGATTTTATTCACCCGGTTGATGTTTTCCATGGCCCAGGCCAGGCCGATCATTCCCCCCCAGTCGTGGACGATGAGGTTGACCTTGCCCAGGGGGGCGGTTTTGGAAATCAGGGCATCCAGGTCGGCCACCCGGCTGGCCAGGGTGTAATCGTATGCTTCCGGGGAGGGCTTGTCCGAAAAACCGCAGCCCATGTGGTCCGGGACAATGGCACGGAATTCCGGGGTCAGCCCCTGGATAAGGTGGCGGTAATAAAAGGACCAGGTGGGGTTGCCGTGGACCATGACCACGGGGGTGCCGTCCCCCTGGTCCACATAGTGGAGTTCATGGCCGTTGATGTCCAAGGCCCGGGATTCAAAGGGATAGAGTTCTTCAAATCCTTTGGTTGATGTCTTCTTTCCATTGATGATGCGTTGGACTACCATTCCACCCCCAGCATATAACAGTTCAGGCCCGAGCCAATGCCCATCAAGGCCACAAAATCATCCGGTTCCAGAAATCCCCGTTCGTCGGCAATGGCTGCCGTAATGGGCATGGAAACCGTTCCCACATTGCCCAGGAAGGGATAGGTGCAAAAATCTTTTTTAATGTCCAGCCCCAGGCTGTTGTAAAAGTTCTGGTGGTGGAGGGAGCCCACCTGGTGACCGATGAACTTATCGGGCTGGTCCGGGCCCAGGTTGAATTCGGCCCTGAATTTGGCAAAGGTTTTCCGGGCCAGGGCCAATCCGTTTTCCATGACCCCCTGGCCGTCTGTGCGCATGATCACCCGGGAGGTGGTGGGCATGCCCTTTTCCTCAAATCCCCAGCGGCAGAGCCCGTGGTGGCGGATGGCATTGCGCAGGACCCCGCCTTTGATGCGATGTGGGCGGACCCCGGGATCCCCCAGGGTTCCGTCGGTGAGCAGCACGGCCGCAGCACCGGACCCACCGGTCATGGTAGCCACGGCCTCCTTGTAAAAGTCCACGCTTTTGTTGGCATTGATCTCATTGATGGTGGAATCGACAATCTGGCGGGCTGTTTCGCAGGATACCACCAGGCCGGCTTTGATATGGCCCAGCTCGATTTCGTTGGCCACCTGGACCATGCCGGTGACTGCGCCCAGGCAGGCGGTGCGTACATCGTAGACCTGGGTTTCCGGTCCCACGCCGAGCTGGTCTGCAACACCGCAGGCGGTGGAGGGTTCGAATCCGTCCATGCCAATGCCGCAATAGACCACGGTGCCCAGGTCCTTGGGGGAGATTCCACCCTCCTCCAGGGCCTTGAGTCCGGCCTTGGCTGCGGGTTCGGCCAGGGTGTGGTCCACATCCCAGAACCGTCGTTCCCGGATGCCGGTGAGGGCCACCAATTGGCCGGGTTCGAATCCCATGCGGTGGAAAAAGGGTTTGATCCGGGCCTCGATTTCCTCCGAGGTCACCACATGGGGGGCCAGTTCATATCCAAAGGCCTGAATACATACCTTTGAGTATTTCATTTATTTCTCCAGAATTCAGTTAGGGCCGTTGGGGTCAGACCTTCCAGTTTCATGCCCATGTCCTTGTAGAGAACGATTCTCAAATCGTCGGAGAACATGTGGGCATCGGCAATTACATAGGGCTCCGGGCCATAGCCCAGTTCCTTTATTTCAATTTCGTACCGGGCCTTGGATGTTTCGCAGGTCACCGGGCCCCGGCATTTCAGGTCGCTCTCGTTGGCGGGCAATACATTGTAGTGTACGGCGGGATCCGAACTCACCCACCCCATGCGTTGGACAAAGATGCGCAGGGCATGGGCACAGCATTCGTACATCAGGGTGCCGGGCATGACCATGTCGTCTATGAAATGGCAGGTGAGGAACCAATCGTCGGGATGGATGTCGGCTTCGGCAATGATGGAACCCAGGCCGAACCGGCCGCCCTTGGGATCCAGCTCCAATACCCTGTCGATCAGGTGCATGCGTCCCGTGGGAAGGCGCTGGGCCTCACCCAGTTCGATTCCGGCAAAGGCCGGGCCGAATGCCCCTTCCAGATTACCGGCCCTCAGGGCTTCCACCTGGGGTTCGGCCAGGGCTGTCTTTTCCATGGCCACCAGGGGGGTAACCTGGGTGGTGGCCGCCACCCTTTGGGTTTCGTCTTTTTTCAGGATGATGCCGCCGGAATTTTCCACCTCTTCTTCGGTGAAGAATCCGGCACAGCCGTCCCGCATGGAGATGAGCAGTTCATTGCCCACATATCCCTTGTAATGGAAGAAGAAGAGATAGACGTCTCCCTGGCGCAGGAAGCGGTCGATTTCAATGTGGTATTCAATGGTTTCCCCCACCCGGGGCAGGGAACGGTGGAAGGTGACCTTGGCATCCAACAGCCGGTATTTCCGGCTTCCCTTCACTGCATGGTCAATGCCCAGGTAGGTGCAGAGCACCAGGTCGGCCTGGCCCGCTTCAATGGAGATGGACACCGGGGCAAGGCCCCCGTCCAGGTACCAGGCTGCGGGTTTGACATCGTGTTGGGTGACGATTTTGCCCTTGCCCAGGGAGCGGGGTTCCCCCTCAATGGAGACGATTCGGTCCACAAGCATGAGGGGTTCCGCCGGCAGGCGAACCCGCACCGGGTAGGAGTCCACAATGTCGAAGTCCGGGCCAAAGACCTTGCCGATTTTTCCCACGGCCAATTCCATGCACATGTCCCGGTCGTAGGCCGGTTTGGGCTGGACCGGGGTCGGCTGGGATGCCGGCATCCCTGTGCTCCGGTTTTGATTGGTCTTTGGATCCGGGGCGTCGGGCGGGGTAAATTGCGGCATGGATTCCAGGGGCGGGAGTTCTCCCTCCATGGGGACATCCTTCCCCTGGATCAGTTGGGAGGCCAGCCGGGTCAATTGGGCGTATTGGGCTTCCATCTGGGCCTGGGCCGCATGGGAAAGGGTGAGGAATTTTTCATGGGCACGGGCCGTGGTCAGGGCGGTTTCCTCCCAAAGTTCCACAAAATTTTTCCGGCCGTCTCCGGTTTGATCCTTTTGGAACTCCGGTTGGGGAAAGTCCCATTGGGGCGTTGCAATGGGTTCGGCCTGTGACGGTTCCTGTGACGGCTTCTGGGGACTGCTGTTGCCCATGGCTGCCAATACCGGTTCCGGCAGGCAGGGGCTTTGGATGGGGAGTGTGATCCCTCGTTCTGCTTTGGGGTCCGGGGCCGAAGACAACGGCATGTCCTTCACCGGTGCCGGGGGGGCCGATACCAGGGCCTGGGCCAGGGCACCATCCGTGGCCAATGCCGTTACCAGGGCCATGGCGTTTTCCGGCGCGGCTGCCGGGGCGGGGTTCAGGGTGAATTGGGCCCCAGCCGAATCCATCCAATTTTCCCCGGATGCCGGGCAGGCGGGTATTTGCTTTTTGTAAAGGCCCAGGGCGGTTTTCATGAGGCTGAACATGCCCGATGCCGTGCCGGTCATTCCCAATTGTCCCGGTGTCCAGCCCAGGTGACAGCCCTTGGAGCGGGCGGCCTTGGCAATGTCGCACAGGGCCTGGGATTCCATTTCTCCGGCCGGTCCCATGCTTCCCATTTCCACCTGGGTGATTTGGGAAAAACGGATCTGTTGATCCTCCAGCAGGCTTTGCAGGGCCCGTCGGTAGGATTTTTTATCTTTTTTGATTTGCCCGGGGGCCGTTTCCGTCGGGGCGCCGGCGGTGATGGCCGATGCCGCTGCCGTGGCCTGGATGACGCCGTAGATCCGGTCTCCGTCCCGCTGGGCCTGGGAGAGGCGTTTGAGCACCAGGGCCCCGGCCCCTTCCCCGGTTGTTGCCGAGTTTGCACCATGGGCCGGATTGAGAAGGCGATCCAGGGTGAATTGGCGGATGTCCCCGCACATGTCCACGCAACCGCAGATGAAGATGTCGGTTTCCCGGCTGCTCAGGGAGGCCTGGGCCACTTCCAGGGCCTTGTGGGCCGAGGCTTCCTTGGCCGACAGGGTGAAGCAGGGCCCGCCCAGTTTGAATTCCCGGGCCGTGCGGGAGGCCACGATGCCCCCCAGGGCGCCCAGGGTTCGGTTGAAGTCCAGGGGCGGACCCATCTGGTCCTTGAGTTCCGGGGCCAGGTCATGGTGTTTCCAGCGCATCTGGAAATCGGCGGCCCCAAAGTCAAAATCAATGCCCACGGCAGCGCCCATGCGATGGCGCAGGGCAGAGTCCCTATTGGGTCTGGGGGTGATGCCCGCATCTTCCAGGGCGGCCTTGCCGGCCTTGAGCAGGACCAAGTGCTGGGGCAGGATGTCCCGGAGTTGGTTGGGGGGAATGTGGAATTCTCCCAGCTCCACGGCCAGGGATTCCATGAACCGGGCCTGTTCCGGTGGGGAAATGACCGCCGGGGGCCTATTGTTCTGCCAGCGTTGGGCTGGAGAGACTCCATCCGGGACTGTTTCCCCAAAGATGAGGCTGGAAAATTGGTTCAAATCGGCGGCATCCCGGGTCATGCAACCCATGCCCACAATGGCACAGGGTTCCAGTTCCAGGGGGGCCGTTTCTAGGTCCGTCTCCCCGGTGCCCACCGGTACGCTCACCCGCCGGGGCTGGTATTCCTCCACCAGAAGATGGGCGTTGATTCCGCCGAAACCAAAGGCGGAAACCGCTGCCCGGCGGCCCCATTGGTCGGTGTCGGCCTCCCAGGCCTGGGCGGTTTTCTGGACCTGGATCCGGCCCTGGTTTAAGAGGCTGTCTTCACCCGGAGCGTCAAAGTTCAGGGAGGGGGGCAGGGTCTTTCTGCCCATGGCGGCCACGGTCTTGATGAATCCGGCTGCACCGGCCCCCGTGAGCAGATGGCCGATGTTGGATTTCACCGAACCGATGGACAGGGGCCGTTGGAAGGAGATCGGTCCGGCTGCCGCATATTCGGTTGTGTTGAGCAGGGTGTCAATGGAGGAGAGCTCGATGTTGTCCCCCACCGGGGTGCCGGAGCCGTGGCATTCCATGTATTGGACCTGTGCCGGGGACCAGCCAGCCATGTGATAGGCTGCGGCCATGGCCCGGATCTGTCCCTCCGAGGCCGGGGCCACCAAATTGCCCTCGATGTCGTTGGATACCCCGTATCCCTGGATCACGCCGTGGATGGTATCGCCGCAGGCCAGGGCATCCTCCA
>JAKSBM010000374.1 GCA_022361135.1 Desulfobacterales bacterium
CAGCCAGGGCCAGGGCCATGCGCCCGAGGGTCACCAGAAAATGGTTGAAGATAAAATTTGAATCCGACACCAGGGCCAAGACTGCAGACAGGGTCTCCAGGGGCGCTGCCACCACCAGGCCGGAAAACGCCCAGGCCGCCCACTGCCATAGAGCTGCCAGCAAAAAAACACCTGCGGCCCCGACCATTACTCGCTTAGCCCCCCGACGCTCTCCCCGGGATGGCCCACCAAAGCGGCCCATCATTTCTCTCCCATGAACAGGGTCTCCGCGGGTCGGCTGTTCCCCACAGCAGCCGGGAACCGGTCATGGATCCGATTTAAAAAGAAAAACGCCGCATCAAAATCAGCCGATCTGTCGGACAATTGCCCGGCAGGCTTAAACCGCCCGGCGTCGGGCATCTGGGCGGCCAGGGCCGGGGCTGCCTTACCTGCCAGGGCCAGGGCCTTGTGGGGATGGTCCCCAACCCATTGCCGGGCGTCTGCATAGGCCATGACCACATCCCGAATCCTTTCCCTGTTGCCCGGGGCCGGGCCGAATACGGCCAGGGCACTGACATACAGGGGCATGCCCCTGAATTTATCCTTCCAGACCTGGCGGATGTCCAGATGCTTGACCAGACCGGATCCTCCTGCCTTCTCGGACCTGAGAACGGCCAGGGTGGCAGCCGGTTCCGCCAAAAGGGCATGGTGGGCCCGCCCCAGAAGCATGAAATTCACCGCTTCCAGGGCCCCCCCGGTGTGTCGGGTCTCAAGGTCCGGGCAGGACCGGCCGAACACGATGTCAAACAAGAGTTCGGGCATTTCCCTGTGGCCGAAGGGAAAAAGCAGCACCCCGTCCAGGGGCATGCCCTTTGCCCTGTCACGGGAGGAAACAACCCAGAGGGGGGAGTCAAACACCCCGGCAATGCGGACATCCACCCCCTTGGCAAGGAAGGTGGCCGCCGCAGAAGTGGTTACAATGGCGGCATCCACACGTTTGCCGGCAATCATGGCCCGGGCCTGGTCCGGCGAATTCCAGGGAATAAAGGCCACCGGGGCCAGTCCCTTTTGGGCCATGACGGCGAACACCAGACTTTCGGCCACTGGTGGTCCGCAGATCCGCATGGGGGTATCGGCCTGGGCCGGGCAAGCGCCCAAAGCCCAGGCCAGAAACAGATAAACAAGGGTCCGGCACCATTGGGTCATGATCCCGCCTTTTCATGGGGTCTGGCAATGACCAATTCTCCCTCACCGGCCGGCAGGGAGAGCATACGGGTTTCTACCCGGGCAAAACCGGCCCGGTCCAGGCATGCGGCAATCTCGCCCTTGTCAAAGGAGACATCCTGGCCTTCCAGGGCCAGGGAAAGCCTGGGCAGGACCACGGATGCAGGAGCGGTACGCTCACAGGTCAGGCCTTCGTGGAGACAGACAAAGACACCGTCAGGGGTCAAGGCGTTTTTGATCCGTTTAAAAAAAGCCACCCGGTCTTTGACATAATAAAGGTTGTGGCTGGCCCAGATGATCTGGTAGCCGCTCCCCAGGTCTGTATCGTTATAATCACCGGCAATGAAGGACATCCTGTGGGAGAGCCCCTCTTTCTCGATCTCTTTTCGGGCCAGGCGGATGATGGCCGGCAGATCGGCCAGCACTCCCCGGGCACCGGGAAGGCGCCGGAGCATTTGGGCCCCGATAATGCCGGGCCCTCCCCCTAAATCCAGGATTTTTTCAGCCCTGGTAAATTCGGGCAGATCCTGGACAATATCCGCACACAAGGATGCCATACCGGCCCGCTGATAGGCGGCCAGATGGCGGACCGCATTTTCCCATTTGGCTTCACTGGAAAGATGCTGGTGCCTTTGGACCTCGGGGGACCCGATTTTGATGATCTCAATGATTTTGTCCAGATTCTGGTGCTGCATGGCTTTCATATTTTTTACCAGCCCCCCCATGAAAACCGGGCTGTTACTGTCCAGGAAATGGCGGCCAAAGTCGGTGTTGGCATATTGGCCCTTCTTTTTTTCGGCCATACCCATGGCAACTGCGGCATCCAGGAAAAGCCCCAGACCCGTTGGGTCAATGTCAATGCCCAGGGCCCCAGCAATGGCGTTCAGATCCGAATGATCTTCCAGTACCCTGGCAAGGTCCAGTTCAATGGCAGCTTCCAGAACAGCCATTTTTACAGGCCCGCTAAACATGTCAAACAAAGGGGCCATGGACGGATAAACTTGTGATGCGGTCATGATTATAATCTCCAGTTAATAGTCATTCCTAGGGTCAGGGGCTGGCCGTCTTCGATCTGTGTGTACCCCATATTGTTCTTCACTTTTTTATTGGCATATTTCCGATCAAAGAGGTTCCGGCACCAGAGACTGATGTCAAAGGCATTAAAGCGATACCCGGCTTTGAGGTTCACCAATTCGTATCCTCCGTCCTCAAGGGTATTGGCCGCATCAAAATACTGACGTCCGGCCCAAAAGACGTCCGCCACCGTGTAGATTCCGTTGTCCATGTAGTAGCCGATGCCGACATTGGCCGTCAGCTCCGGGGCCCAGGGCAACTGCTTGCCGCTGTAATCCACGGCTTGGCCCCCGGCCCACCCGGTCCAGTCATCCACTTGGGACCGGGCATATCCCACCCCGCCGAAAATCTCC
>JAKSBM010000503.1 GCA_022361135.1 Desulfobacterales bacterium
ACCCTGCGCCATTCCTTTGCCACCCACCTATTGGAGGGGGGGGCCGATCTCAGGTCGGTCCAGGCCATGCTGGGCCACTCGGACATCTCCACCACCCAGATCTACACCCACGTCTCCCGGGATTATCTCATCCAGCTCCACCAGAAGTTTCACCCCCGTGCATGATTCAGTCCGGGGCAACGGCTTTTCAACATCATTTAGGGCGTTAAAATATTTACTATTTTCAACCCAGATGATATTAAGAAGGGTTGTTAAATAATTGTAAAAGATTTGAAAAAAAGACAGGTGACGATGGACAAAACGAACACCCTTGAAACATTACTTCCCCAGGTAAACCACCCCATTTACTTGACCCGGCAAGGCACCGGCCTTGTTTGCGACGTCCGCCCCGGCCACAACGGCATCCTTGCCGAAGCCTTTGCACCGGCCCTGGGCATGGCCGACCTGGGAGATGCAGACTTTAAAAAAAGACATGGTCTGACCTATGCCTACATTGCAGGGGCCATGGCCAATGGAATATCTTCGGCAGCCCTGGTGAAAACAATGGCCCACAACGGTATGTTGGGATTTTTTGGTGCCGGCGGCCTCACCCTGGACACCATTGAAAAAAATATCCTGGACATCAAAGGGGATGTGGGCAACAAGCCATACGGCTTCAACCTCATCCATTCCCTGGGCGACCCCGACCATGAAATGGCCACGGTGGACCTTTATATCAGACACGGGGTGACCCGGATTTCCGCCGCCGCCTTCATGCGCATGACCCTGCCCCTGGTCTATTACCGGATCAAGGGCATCCACCGGGGGGCCGACGGAAGCATCATCACCCCCAATGCTGTCATTGCCAAGGTTTCCCGCATTGAAATCGCCCGGCAATTCTTTGCCCCGCCCCCGGAAAAACTGGTGAACCAACTCCTGGAAATGGGCCGAATCACCCGGGAGGAGGCAGAACTGTCCCGCCATATTCCCATGGCCCAGGACCTCACCGCCGAAGCCGACTCCGGTGGACACACCGACAACCGGCCGGCCCTGGCCCTGCTGCCCACCCTCATGGCCCTGCGGGACGAATTCCAGGCCGCCCACCAATACCCCACCCCCCTCTGTGTGGGACTGGCCGGGGGCATTGCCACGCCTGAATC
>JAKSBM010000379.1 GCA_022361135.1 Desulfobacterales bacterium
AATACCGGCGTAGGAAAGGAATTCATAAAACCATTCCCGGCGGCAACCTAGGGGAATGGTTTTTTTATTTTGGAGAACAAAATGAAATTTCATAACCTGATACTCAGTTTCATGTTCATTTGCATCATGGGGTGCAGCAATGCCCCGTCCCAGGATCCGGAACCCCGGATTTTCACCCTCATGACCCACGACAGCTTCAGTTTGAGCAAGCCGGTCATGGCCGCCTTTGAAAAGGCCGTGGGCGCCCCGGTGAAAATCCTGAAATCCGGGGATGCCGGAGAGGCCCTGAACAAGGCCATCCTTTCCAAAAACAATCCCCTGGCCGATGTCTTCTACGGGGTGGACAATACCTTCCTCTCCCGGGCCCTCAAGGCCAATTTATTTGAACCCTACGCCCCCAAGGGGCTGGATAAAATTCCCCAGGACCTGCAGATGGATCCGGGCAACCGCCTCATCCCCATGGATTTTGGGGATGTCTGCCTCAACTATGACATCCAATGGTTCACCGAGCACAACCTGGCGCCGCCCACGGGGCTGGAGGATTTGATCAAGCCGGAATACAAGGGACTCACCGTGGTCCAGAACCCGGCCACATCCTCCCCGGGCCTGGCCTTTCTCCTGGCCACGGTGGCCCGGTTCGGCACCGATGGATTCCAGGACTATTGGCAGGCCCTCAAGGCCAACGACCTCATGGTTAAAAACGGCTGGAAGGAAGCCTATTGGGGGGAATTCACCGCCGCCTCCAAGGGGAGCCGGCCCATTGTGGTCTCCTATGCCTCCTCCCCGGCCGCCGAAGTTTTCTACGCCGATCCCCAGCCCGAACAGGCCCCAACGGGCCTGGTTTTAGGAAAGGGGTCCGCCTTCCGCCAGGTGGAATTTGCCGGGATCCTCACGGGCACCCCCAATCCGGATCTGGCCCAGAAGGCCATGGATTTCCTCCTTTCCCCCACCTTCCAAGAGGATATCCCCCTGCAGATGTTCGTCTTCCCGGCCAATGCCAAGGCCCAGTTGCCCCCGGTTTTCCAGGCCCATGCCCAAATCACGGACAGCCCGGCCCTGCTGGATCCGGAAACCATTAACAGCCAACGGGACAACTGGATCCAACAATGGACCGAAATCGTATTACAATAGGCTCCCGGTCGGTAAACGTCCTTCCCCACCCCTATGTTCTGGCCGGACTGGTTCCGGCCATCTTCTTCCTCCTCTTTTACTTTTACCCCCTCACCGGCATTTGCATGCGCAGTTTCGCAGGGGAGAGCGGTTCGGCCACCGGCCTCCTCTCCTCCTTCCTGGCCATCCTGGATTCCGGACGCATGCGGGGAATCATCTGGTTTACCTTCTGGCAGGCCGCCGTGTCGGCCCTGCTCACCCTGGTGGCGGCCCTGCCCTGCGCCTATGTTTTTTCCCACTACCGATTTCCCGGGAAGAAATTGTTCCAGACCCTGGCGGCCATCCCCTTTGTTCTGCCCGCCGTGGTCACGGCCGCCGCCCTCCAGGCCTGGGTGGGCAAGGGCGGACTTGCGGACAGCCTTCTGGGCATGCGGCTGGAGGCCCCCCTGGCCCTGATTTTCCTGGCCCATATCTTTTATAATTTCAGCGTCATGCTCCGGATCATCTCGGGCTTCTGGGCCGGTATTCGGGGACGGGTTACCGAGGCGGCCACCCTGCTGGGGGCCTCCCCTTTCCGGGTCTTTTACCACATCACCCTGCCCCTGCTGGCCCCGGCCCTGTGGGCCGCCTTTGTCCTGGTTTTCATCTTCTGTTTTTCCAGCTTCGGCATCATCCTGATCCTGGGGGGACCGGGCTATTCCACCCTGGAGGCGGAAATTTACCGCCAGGCCGCCCACCTGTTCAACCTCCCCCTGGCCGCTGCCCTTTCCCTGGTTCAGATCCTTTTCACCCTGGCGTTGATGACCATCTACACCCGGTTCACCCGACGGGCCTCAACCCCCATGCCCCGGGCCAGTGCCCACCATTTCAAAACCGCCCGAACCCCCATGGAAAAAACCATGGTTCTCGGGGCCGTCTTTTTTATACTGGTCCTTTCGGTCTCCCCCATGGTGGCCCTGGTCATCCGTTCCCTCACCCTGGACGACCAATGGAGTCTGGCCTTTTACACGGCCCTGTTTTCCAATGTGGAGGACTCGGTCTTTTACATTCCCCCGATCCAGGCCATGGAACAGAGTCTCTTCTTTGCCGGAACCAGCCTGGTCATTGCCCTGGTCACCGGGGTTTGCGCCGCCCTGTTCATCCACCATTGCCAGGGCCGGGATCGCCTCCTGGGCCTTCTGGCCCGGCTCACCGACCCGGTTTTCATGCTCCCCCTGTCCACCTCGGCCGTCACCCTGGGATTCGGCATCATCATCACCCTGGACAAGCCGCCCTTGAACCTGAGGACCAGCATTTTCCTGGTCCCCATTGCCCATGCCCTGGTGGGCTTTCCCTTTGTGCTCCGCACCCTGCTGCCGGCCCTGCGGGCCATCCCCAGACAGCTCCCCGAGGCCGCCACCCTCTTGGGGGCCTCCCCCCTGGCGGTATTCCGCCATGTGGATCTTCCCCTCATGGCCCGGGCCCTGGCCGCAGGCGCCCTCTTTGCCTTCACCATGAGTTTGGGGGAATTCGGGGCCACCCTCTTCACCTCCCGGCCGGAAACCGCCACCATCCCCGTGGCCATCTACCGATTCCTGGGCCAGCCCGGGGCCATGAATTACGGACAGGCCATGGCCATGGCCACCCTGCTCATGGGGGCCACCGCCCTGGGCTATGTCCTCATTGAAAATTTTAGAACAGATACAATGGAAGGGTTTTAATGACAGATCGATTGGAACTCAAAGGCATTTACAAATATTACGGACCGGACCAGGCCGTGCTCCGGGACATCCACCTCTGCCTGGAACCGGGGACCAAACTCTCCATCCTGGGGCCGTCGGGCTCGGGCAAGACCACCCTGCTGCGCATCATTGCCGGGCTGGAATCCATCGACCGGGGGGAGTTGCTTTTCGACAACCGTCCCCTGGCCCCCATCCCGCCCCACAAACGCAACTTCGGATACATGTTCCAGGATTTTGCCCTCTTCCCCCACATGGATGTCCGGAATAATGTGGCCTTTGGCCTGAAGATGGCCGGCATGGCCAAGAAGGAGCAAAACAAACGGGTGGATGAAATGCTGGAACTCACCACCCTCACCGGCTATGGCAAGCGCCGGGTGGACGACCTGTCCGGCGGGGAACGCCAACGGGTGGCCCTGGCACGGACCCTGGCCCCCAAGCCCCGGCTGCTCATGCTGGACGAACCCCTGTCCGCCCTGGACCGGGCCCTGCGTCACCGGCTGCTCAAGGAACTCACCCAGATCATCTCCCGGCTCAAGATCACCACCCTCTTTGTCACCCACGACCACGATGAAGCCTTCACCGCAGGCAACCGCATCCTGGTCATGAAGGATGGGGCCATCCAGCAGGAGGGCAGCCGGGACGAACTCATCCAGTGCCCGGCCACCCCCTGGGTGGAGGAATTTCTCTCACCTCCGGAATAGACGATTAAATTTTAAACCGCCCCACCATCTCGTCCAATTGCTCGGCCAGGTGGGAGAGTTCTCCTGAACTCTTCAACACCAGCCGGCTCCGGTCGGCCATGGTCTGGGAGGCCTGGTCCACCTCGGTGATGTCCACGGAAATCACCTGGGCGGAGTTGGAGCTGTCGTTGACGGTCTGGGTCACCTCCTTGAGGCCGGTGGAGACCTGGGAGATGTTTTCGGCGATCTCGTTCACGGCAGAACTCTGCTCTTCCACGGCGGCGGCAATGGTGGAGACAATGTCGTTGACGTCGCCGATGACCTTGGAAATCTCCAGCATCCCGTCCAGGGTGGCCGAGGAGCTGTCCTGGATGTGGTCAATCTTTTCCTTGATGTCCATGGAGGCGTTGGAGGTCTGGTTGGCCAATTCCTTGATTTCATTGGCCACCACGGCAAATCCCCGCCCGGCTTCACCGGCCCGGGCCGCTTCAATGGTGGCATTGAGGGAAAGCAGGTTCACCTGCTCGGAAATATCGGTGATGGTCTGGACCACCTGGCCGATGGCCTGGGCCGCATTCCCCAATTCCCCCATTTTCTCCCGGGAGGTCTCCACCTGGTCCACGGCGGCGGCGGAAATTCCCCGGGCCTCTTCGGCATGACGGGCGATCTCCCCGATGGTGGCATTCATCTCCTCGGCCGCTCCGGCCACGGTGTTGATATTGTCCGAGGACTGAACCATGGCCGCGGAAACGGAATTCATGTGGTTGGTCATCTCCCCGGTGGCCGTGGCCACGGCACCGGCCTTTTCCGTGGTCTGTCCGGCGCCGGTGGACATTTCCTTGGAAATATCGGCCAAATTGCCCGAGGCGTGGGACAGGGTTTCCACCCCCTGGGTGATGTCGGAAATCATGGTGTGGAGTTTGGCCACAAATTCGTTGAAACGATGGGAGAGAATCCCCACCTCATCCCGGCCGGAAACCTCCAGCCGCTTGGTGAGATCCCCGTCCCCCTGGGAAATATCCTTGAGGCCGGAAACGGTGCGGTTGATGGGGGAAACAATGGACATGGCCCCGAAAAAGATAAAGGCACCCACCACCACCAAAGTGACCAGGCCGGTGATCAGGCTGTAATAGGTCATCTTCCGCACCGGTGCCATGAGTTCCCCATGGTCCACGGTGACGCCCACACTCCACCCGGTTTCCGGGACATGGGCAAAGCCGGCCACCTTTTCCACACCCTTGAACAGATAATTCCTCACTCCGGATTCATTGGCGGTCATGAGGCGGCCCACCTCTTCCATGCCCTCCACCTCCAAAACGTTGAGCTTGAACAGATAATCATTGTTGGGATGGGCAATGACCATGCCCTTGTTGTTCACCAGGTAGGCATAACCGGTTTCTCCGATTTTCACGGTGGTGAGCTTGGAGGACAGGGTATCCAGCCGGATCACCGAGGTGAAAACCCCGGCAAAGCCTTTGGCTTCGTCGTACATGGGCACGGAAATGGTGATGACGGCCTTGCCGCTGGCCCGGGACATGATGGGTTCCCCCACCACGGTCTCCCCGGTCTGGGCTGCTTTAAAATAGCCCCGGTCCTTCACATTCACCTTTTTCTTCCGCAGGCTCCCCGCCATGCTGTCGGCCAGGATATTTCCTGCGGCATCGGTGAGGAAAAAGAGATCATAATCTTCTCCAATGCGTCCCATATAGGTTTTGAAATGGCCGTTGAGCATGGCAATTTCATCCTCGGCCCCGGAGGCGCCGTTTCCGGCGATGGCCAGTGAGGTGGTAATCACCTCGGGACTCAAGGCCATGGACCGGGCAAATTTGATTTCCTGGGCGATGAAGAGACTGGAGGTCTGACTCAGGTTTTTCGCCACCTGGAATGTGGCAATCCGGCCGGATTCCAGCAGGGCTTTGGATGAGGTGCGAACGGATATCAAACCAATGATAAACATGGGGATGAGTACGGTGACCATGCCGATGGTGATCAATTTAACGCTGAGCTTCGTGTCCCTGATGCGCTTCATTTACTACCTCCTCAAGATTCAATGTCAGATCTGTAAATCGCTGCCGGATGCAAAGGGAATCAACCCACGCCCTGCAGAGGACCAAATTTACGGGCACAGAAGAAATAAAACGGACGAAAAAAGCGATTCCGCCGCAGGATCTGTGATCCCGGGGATGGATCGCTGTAATGGGGCCGGACCGCAGGAATCCCATGCATGGATGGCGGTCGGTCGGAAAAACAATTTGCATGTCACAACATCCCACCCCGGCATCATTGGAAAATCAGAATTATGACCGTCCATGGAAAGGACGACAAATTGCCACAGCAGATCCGGGTACGGTAAAGAACATCCCCCCTTTCATATTCAGGAATCGGGGCGGGCAAAAATCAACTTATATGGGAAGTTAGGACTTTGTCAAGATTCTGTGAATTATATGCGCCATAACCCGGGGCAATTATGAAAAAAAATTCCCTTTGCCGGAGAAAGAAAACCGACAAAGGGAAAAGCCAGATCAGGTGGGACCATTTACTTGGAATAAAAAACCATGGGAGGCATTTAACCCGCCGACACGTCCAGGAGGGGGTATAAATTTCCCTAACCGCTATGGGGTGAATAGTGTTAAGGCCACATCGGCGAACTCAATGGTGTCGCCGACGTAGAGCTTTCGCCGTTTCCGTGTTTCCACCTCACCATTGACCTGGACCATGCCCTGGGCAATGCAATGTTTGGCCTCGCCCCCGCTCATTACCAGATTTTCAAATTTCAGAACCTTGTACAGCTCCACGGGTTCCTGCCTGATTTCAACATCCCTTTTTTCCATCTTCCATTCCTATGGCCGCCCTTGGAATCCATGGGATCCCACCGGGGCCGGACTGACGGGGCGAAGCCTTCCACCCCCATATATTTTCACTCTCCCTGGGCCGGTCCACGGGGATCGGCCCGGGTATGATCGACACAAAAGTGTCTAAACTATTTATCGGCCCGGCGTTTCAATTCCGCCACCCGCAGGCGGTAGGCCGTGTACCGGGCCAAAAGGCCCATGGCCTGGCTGCAGGAATTAAAGACCGGAATACCCGCCCCCCGCAGGGCCTGGTTAATGGGCTGGTGGGGGATGCCGGCATCGTTGAAGACCACCACGGGTTTGGGGGACGCTTCGATCAAGCCGGGCAGGGTCTTCACCAGGCTTTCCGGCCCGGCCAAAAACCCCATGGGATTATCCGGATCCGGCGTGGCCGAGGTGGCCGGGGCCAGGGAGCCCACCGAGGTGACCAGGGCGTCCACCCCGTCATCGGCGGCCAGGGCGTCCAGCACACCGGTGTAAACCGGATCCGGTGCCCCCGGTGTCAAATCCAGGGGATTGCGGATATCCATAATCTCACTGAGACCGCATTGGTCAAATAGCTGGGAAATGGCCCCTTGGGTTTCGGGGCTGAATCGGGCCAATTCCAGGCAGGAATCCTCGGTCTGGAGGGAATCGGCAATGCCCACGGTTTCAAACCCGGCCGGGCTGATTCCGGCGATGCGACTGCCCTGGACGGCCTTGCCGTTGAGGTGGATGGCCAGATTCACCAGCCCGTCAAATTCTTCATGGCTTTCCGTGACCAGGGCCCCGGCCTGTCCCAGACAGGAGGTACAAACCATGTAATCCCCGGCAACACTGGCGGTGTGGCCCGAGGTGGCGGTCTTCCCCTCCGGGGTTCGGCCACTCTTGTAAACAATGACCTCCTTCCCGTTTTCCACGGCCATGCGGATGCCCCGGCAGGCGTGGAGGCCGTCCAGATCCTTGAACCCTTCAACATAGACGGCAATGATGCCCACATCTTCGGCCCGGGCCAGGTAGGTGATGAAATCACCAATGGTCAAATCCATCTGGTTGCCCACGGTGATGTTATAGGCGGGATCCCCGGCCACCATGTCGGTCATGCGCACCAGGGCAAAGGCACCGGATTGGCTCACCAGGGCCAGGTTCACCGGGGGTAGATCCCTCCGCTTGGGGGATACGACCTCGGGCACAAAAAAGGTCTCCATGCCCCCTGGACGGGAAATCATGCCCAGGCAATTCCCCCCCAGGAAAACCGGACCGCCGTCGGCCTCGGCATGGGCGGCCTTGATTTTTTGGATCACCTGCTCGGCCCGTTCCCGGGAGGCCTCGGTCTCCCCCATT
>JAKSBM010000570.1 GCA_022361135.1 Desulfobacterales bacterium
CCCCCTGGGACGGGCCCTTTTTTTGTGGATCCAATTGGGGACGGTTTTCTTCCCACCCGGCGCCGGCGGGGGGAGGAAGATTCCGCTGCCGCCGTTGCGGTCGTCCTGACCGCAACGCCTGCGAAGGATCCCGTCCCATTCGTCCTGAAGCTGCCGGGATCCCTTAACGCCCGCTCCATCTCCCTCCCCCCGCCGTCACCTGATCCTCCGGGTGTGATTGGCAGATTTCAAATGTAATTGTGTTGGGGGATTCTTAGAAGTTAAGCTTCCCATTGAATTGGTTCAGGTGTGGCAATGGAAATCCCAATGGGAGAAGGGTGGCGTTGTCCATTTGTGGACATAATAGACATTATAAAACCCCCGTGGATGATTTCCACGGGGGTTTTGTATGTGTACGGGGGTGGGGCTGAAATCCGGGGGTTATGCCTTGTCCCAGAGTTCGAAGAAGTGGTGGACCGGGCCGTGGCCCTTGCCCGTGGTGTAGCCGGCCCCGGCCTTGAGGGCGCCGGTGATGTATGCCTTGGCCCGGGTGACGGCTTCTTCCAGGTTAAAGCCCCGGGCCAGGTGGGCGCAGATGGCCGAGGAGAGGGTGCATCCGGTGCCGTGGGAGTTGCCCGTGGGGATGCGGACGCCGGGGAATTCCACCAGGCGGTCCTCGGCCTGGATGTACAGGAGGTCGCAGCTTTCGTCGGTGGTGAGGTGGCCGCCTTTGAGGAGGACGTTTTGGGCGCCCAGGGCGGAGAGGTCCCGGGCCGCGCCTTCCATTTCTTCCTTGTGTTCGATGTCCCGGCCCAGGAGGACCGATGCCTCGGGGAGGTTGGGGGTGATCACCGTGGCCAGGGGCAGGAGGTGATCCTTGAGGGCGGTGACGGCGTCGTCCCGCAGGAGTTTGTCCCCGCTTTTGGAGATCATCACCGGATCCAGGACGACATTGGGGCAGTTCCACTGGGAGAGTTTCCGGGCCACGGTTTCTATGACCTCGGGGGAGTGGAGCATGCCGATTTTCACGGCATCGGTGCCGATGTCGTCCATGACGGCGTCGATCTGTTCGCCGATGAATTCCGGCGGAGCCGGGAAGATGCCCGTGACCACCCGGGTGTTCTGGGCGGTGAGGGCGGTGATGGCGGACATGCCAAAGCAGCCCAGGGCGGAAAAGGTTTTCAGGTCGGCCTGGATGCCGGCGCCGCCGCCGCTGTCCGAGCCGGCAATGGTCAGTGCCCGATGATAGGACTTCATGGGGTTCTCCTTATTTGAAAAATGCATTGAGTTCTTGGGTGGCCGCCCCGGGGTCGGAGGCGGAGCAGATGGCCGAAACCACGGCCAGGGAATGGGCCCCGGCCTGGATGACGGACTCTGCATTGGTGGCGTTGACTGCGCCGATGGCCACCAGGGGGTGGCGGGAAAAGGCCCGGATTTTGGCAAGGCCCTCCAGCCCCCATGGGGTTTTGGTGTCGGTCTTGGTGGGGGTGGCAAAAACCGGGCTCACCCCGATGTAGGCCAGTTCCATGTCCTGGGCCGCTTCCACATCTTCCCAGCTCTCCACGGAGAGTCCGATGAGGGCGTTGGGGCCCAGCAGTCGTCTGGCGGTGTCATAGGGCATGTCGCTCTGGCCGATGTGGACCCCTTCGGCTTCCACGGCCAGGGCGATGTCCAGGCGGTCGTTGATGACCAGGGGGATGCCCGTGCCCGCCAGGATGGATTTCAGGGCCTGTGCCTGCTCCAGGAAGGTCCGGGTGTCGGCCTTTTTTTCCCGGAGCTGGACGCAGCAGAGCCCCTGGGCGGCGGCCGCCTCGACAATGGATTCCAGGGAGCGACCCAGGCAGGCTTTTTGGTCGGTGACCAGGTAGATACCCTCCATGGTCAGGCTCCCGTCCTAAACCGCCGGGCGATTTCGTCGGCGGAGAGCTGGTAGAGGGCGTCGATGAAGTGCATTTGCAGGCTCCCCGGTCCCTGGGCCTGATCGGCGGCCATTTCCCCGGCAATGCCCATGACGGCCATGGCATGGGCCGCAGCCTGGGCCATGTCCGGGTTCACCGCGGCAAAGGCCCCGCAGATGGCCGTGGCCGTGCAGCCCAGGCCGGTGACCCGGGGCATCATGGCGTGGCCGTTGTAAATCCGGTATTCCTGATCCTGGGAGAGGATGATGTCGGTCTCCCCGGTGATGCAGACGGCGCAATGGTGTTGTTGGGCCAGGGCCTTGGCCGCCTGGACCGCCTGGTCCGAGGAGGAGGTGGAGTCCACCCCCTTGGTAATTGTGTCTCCGTCCCAGAGGGCCATGATTTCCGAGGCATTGCCCCGGATGAGGCCGGGGGCGGCTGCCGAGATCAGTCCCTTGACCGCATGGGTGCGATAGGCGGTGGCCCCGGCCCCCACCGGGTCGATGACCAGGGGCTTTTTCAGTTCCTTGGCCGTTTGGGCGGCGGTGTGCATGGCCGCGATCCATTCCTTGCTCAGGGTACCGATGTTGAGGACCAAACTTCCTGCGATGGTGGCCATGTCCGCCACCTCTTCTTTGGCATGGGCCATGACCGGGGAGGCCCCCAGGGCCAGCAGGGCATTGGCCGTATTGTTCATGACCACGTAATTGGTGATGTTGTGGACCAGGGGGGCGTGGCTGCGGATTTTTTCCACATCGGCCCAGATGGTATCAATGCTCAGGGTCATTTTTGCCTCCTTACCAGGTATGGATGAGTTGGGTGGTGTCCACCGGG
>JAKSBM010000190.1 GCA_022361135.1 Desulfobacterales bacterium
AGACCAGAGCATAGGCCGCGGAATGGGATTTGTTGAACCCGTAGCCGCCGAACTTTTCCATGAGGTCAAAGAGTTCCTTGGCCTTGTCCGGATCGTGGCCGTTTTCCTTGGCCCCTTTCATGAAAAGATTCCGGTGCTCATCCATCATGGCGGCAATTTTCTTACCCATGGCCTTACGCAGACCATCCGCATCGGCCATGGTGTAATTGGCCAGGACACCGGCGATTTTCATGACCTGTTCTTGGTAGAGGATAACCCCGTAGGTTTCCTCAAGCACCTCTTCCAGCTCGGGGAAAAGATAGACCACATCTTCACGGCCGTTCTTTCTTTCCACATAGGAGTCGGCCATGCCCGAGTCCAAGGGACCGGGACGATAGAGGGCCACCAGGGCGACAATGTCGGAAAAACTGGCCGGTTTCAAACGCAGGATCAATTCCTTCATGCCGGAACTTTCCAACTGGAACACACCGGTGGTGTCGGCGGCCTGGAGCAATTCAAAGGCCTTGGGATCGGCCATGTCCACATGGTCCAGATCCGGCGGGGTCTTGCCCTGCTTTTCAATGAGGGCGATGCAGTTTTTGATAACCGTGAGGTTTCTCAGCCCCAGAAAGTCAAATTTTACCAAGCCCAGTTTTTCAACATGGGTCATGTCAAACTGGGTGATGGTTTCCCCTTCTTTACCCCGGAACAGGGGCAGATATTCATTCAGGGGCTTGTCTGCCACCACAACGCCGGCGGCATGGGTGGAGGCATGGCGGGGTAACCCTTCCAGAAGCAGGGCCGTTTCCAGCATCTGGGTCTTTTCTTCGGTCTCACCGCATTTTTCCCGGATCTGGGGCACGTCTTCCATGGCCTTGGTCAGATTTTTGGACATGTCCGGAATCATCTTGGCCACCTCGTCCACTTCGGACAGGGGAACGCCCAGGGCCCGACCCACGTCCCGGATTACCGCCTTGGCCTTAAGCTTACCAAAGGTGATGATCTGACAGACACATTCGGGTCCGCCGTACCGGTCAATGGTGTACTTATACACCTTATCCCGTCCCTCGATGCAAAAGTCGACGTCGATATCCGGCATGGAGATACGGGAGGGGTTTAGAAATCGTTCGAAGATGAGCCCGTGCTCAATGGGGTCCAGCAGGGTGATATCCATGGCATAGGCCACCATGGAACCGGCGGCGGAGCCACGGCCCGGCCCAACGGGAACACCGACCTTACGGGAATATTCAATGAAGTCGGCAACAATGAGAAAATAACCGGGAAATCCCATGTCCAGGATGATACCGATTTCATAATCCAGACGATCCCGGTATTCCTTTTCATTGACATCGGGATTGGCCGCCTTGATCTTGGCAAACTTTCTTTCAAAGCCGTCCCGGGCCTGCTGTTCGAAAAGATCGTCCTCGGACTCCTCTTCGCTCTGGGCATACCGGGGGAAGTGGTAGTCCTTGTCATTGAACTCCACATTACACATGGCCACCACATCCCGGGTGTTTTCTATGGCCCCGGGAAAATGGCCCAGGGTGTCCTGCATTTCCTGGTGACTCTTAAAATAGAGTTCGTCGGAATCAAACTTGAACCGGTTCTGGTTGGTTACCGTATCCCCGGTCTGGATGCAGAGCAAAATCTCATGGGCCGTGGCATCTTCTTTTCTCAGATAGTGGCAGTCATTGGTGGCCACCATGGGAATGGACAGGCGCTTGCTGATATCCAGCAGTCCTTCATTAACCTTGTGCTGGATCTCCATTCCGTTTTCCTGGACTTCCAGGAAAAAATTCCCCTCCCCCAGTGTGGACATATAGAACCGGGCCAGATCGTCGGCCTTGTCCATGTCATTTTCAAGGATGGCCTTGGGCACCTCACCCTTGAGGCAGGCGGATAACCCAACCAGCCCCTTTGAATGGGCAGCCAACAGCTCTTTATCGATGCGGGGCTTGTAGTAAAACCCCTGGAGCTGGGCAATGGAAACCAGCTTGCACAGGTTTCTATAGCCTTCAATATCCTTGGCCAGGAGGACCAGGTGGGAAAGTCCCTTGTGATCCATCTGGGTTCTGTCGTTCAGGGTTCTGGGGGCCACATAGACTTCACAACCCAAGACCGGCTTAATGCCGGCCTTGGTTGCTTTTTCATAGAACGGGGCCACCCCAAACATGGTGCCGTGGTCAGTCATGGACACGGCATCCATCCCGAATTCCTTTGCCCGGGCAATGACGTCGTCCAGGCGAATGGCTCCATCCAGCAGGGAATACTCCGTGTGTAGATGGAGGTGGTAAAAGGGGGAGGAGAGGTCAGTCATTTATCTTTAGTTGCTTTCAACTCTATAGTTGGGAGATTCCTTGGTGATCACGACGTCGTGGACATGGCTTTCACGCAGACCTGCGGACGAAATCTTCACAAAACGTGCTTTTTCGTGGAGCTCTTCAATGGTGGAGGCGCCCAGATATCCCATGCCGGCCTTGAGACCGCCAATCATCTGAACAATGTTCTCACGCACCGTACCCCGATAGGGAATACGGCCCACGATACCTTCGGGTACCAGTTCTTCATCGGCACTGGTATCTTTCTGGTAATAACGGTCGGAGGATCCCTTTTTCATGGCTTCCACAGAGCCCATGCCGCGGTAGGCCTTATAGGAACGGCCCTGGTAAATTACGATTTCACCCGGGCTTTCATGGGTACCGGCCAGGAGGCTGCCCAGCATAACGGATTGTGCACCCGCGCCCAGGGCCTTGGCAATATCGCCGGAAAATTTAATACCACCGTCCGCAATAATGGGGACACCGGTTTTTCTGGAAATCTCAGCACAATTCATGACGGCGGTGAGCTGGGGAACCCCGACACCGGCCACGATACGGGTTGTACAAATGGAACCGGGACCAATACCGATTTTAACGGCATCCACGCCGGCATCAATGAGGGCCTTGGCACCCATTTCAGTGGCCACGTTGCCCGCAATCACCTGGCTGTCCGGGAAGGCGGCTTTGATGCGCTGTACGGCTTCGATTACATTTTTGGAATGGCCGTGGGAGGTATCCAGAACCAGGGCATCGGCGCCGGCCCGAATCAAGGCTTCAACCCGGGGCATCATGTCGGAACCCACACCCGTTGCAGCGCCGGCTCTCAGACGTCCCAGGGAATCCTTGCAGGCATTGGGGTATTTTCTTACCTTTTCAATGTCCTTGATGGTAATCAGCCCCTTGAGCTTGCCTTCGTCATCCACCACCAGCAATTTTTCAATGCGGTGCTTGTGGAGCATCTTTTTGGATTCTTCCAGGCCGCACTTTTCGGGAACCGTGACCAAATTTTCAGAGGTCATGACTTCCCGGGTCAGTTTTTTCATGTTGGTTTCGAAGCGCAGGTCGCGGTTGGTGACAATACCCACCAGCTTTTCGCCTTCGGTGACCGGGATACCGGAAATACGATATTTGGCCATGATGCTATGAACTTCCGCCAGGGGCGCATCCGGAGATACGGTGACCGGATCCACAATCATACCGCTTTCGGATTTTTTTACCCGGTCCACTTCAATGGCCTGCTCTTCAATGCTCAAATTTCTATGGATGAATCCCATGCCGCCGGCCCGTGCCATGCTGATGGCGGCTCTGGCCTCGGTCACAGTATCCATGGCCGCGCTCACGATGGGAATATTTAATTCAAGCGCTTGGGTAAGCCGGGTTTTGGTTCCGACTTCGTCGGGGAGAATGGCTGAATAATCGGGAACCAGAAGGACGTCGTCAAAGGACAGTCCTTCCTCGGGTAATACTTTGGACATAAAAGCCTCCAAGAAAGGAAAAGTGTTTAAAATACTAATAAGGCCGGCTGTCGAAAGATCGGAAACAGCCAGCCGGAATATTTAGCTAAAATCAGTATATAAACACGTACTCTTACCAAATCCTGTTGATTTTAGCAAGATTTATATGGTTAGGATCGTGTACGAAGGAGCTCTAAAATCACGGGAACCGCCGGGGGCGTACGCCCCTGTTGCCACGGATAATTTCGAACCATATCCAGATGCCCCCCCGGCACCAGAAAAAGGGGAAATCCCTCCAGATCCAGGGAGGAAATTGAGACCAGCCCATCCCCCAGACTTTGGGTCCATCCAGCCACCCGGCCCCGGAAGGCATGGGACTGGGGATGGAGACCCGATCTTTGGGGCTCGGTCAAGCCCATGAGCATTTTCACATCCGCCATGTACCAGGGAACGATCAATCCACCTATGAGGTAAAATTCAGTATCCTCGGAGGAGGGCCGGCTGTTAAGCCGCTCCAGAAACCGACTTCCCGGCAAAAGATCAATCCCGGCCTGGCCGGCCCCATCCAGGATGGCATGGAGAAAGGAAGCATCGGTGTTCTGCCAGTGCCAAAGCTGATCCCTGAATTCCACCACAAAACGAAACCGAGCCATGTGGGAACCATGGTTGGGGGTTCCCACCATGATGACCTTTCCCACCTCGGGCACCTCCCCTTCCAACACCTTTTCCTCGTAGGCCAGTTCCGGATTGGACAAAAGATTCCGGGTCACCAGCCCCCCCATGGAATGGCACACAATGGACAAAGACTCCGAAGATAACAAAGAAAACCGATCCAGCTCTTCCAGGAAGAATCTGGAGGAGGCTTCAATTCCCTGGTCGTTGGGATAGGTGAAGGTCAAAATCCAATA
>JAKSBM010000762.1 GCA_022361135.1 Desulfobacterales bacterium
CTTAAAGGTGAGGGAGCTGAAGAAGTATTTTCCCGTCCATACGGGATTTTTGAATAGGGTCACCGGTCATGTTCGGGCGGTGGACCGGGTTTCCTTCGATGTCCGCAAGGGCGAAACCCTGGGTTTGGTGGGAGAATCGGGGTGCGGAAAAACCACCCTGGGCAAAACCCTGATCCGCCTCCAGCGGCCCACCCGGGGAAAAATCCATTTCCATCCCCAGGACCGGCCCCCGGTGGACATCACCGGTATGGGGCGACGGAGACTCAAAAAGGCAGGGCTCACGGGTCGACTCCAAATGGTCTTCCAGGATCCGGCCACCTCCCTCAATCCCCGAATGCTCATCCGCCACATCCTGGCCGAGCCCCTCAAGGCCCGGGGGCACCTGTCCGGTAAAGAAATCACCGACACGGCCGTGGACCTCCTTGAACATGTGGGATTGACCCGGGACCACCTCCATCGTTATCCCCATGAATTCTCCGGGGGCCAGCGCCAACGCATTGCCGTGGCCCGGGCCGTGGCCACCCGCCCCGACCTCATGGTCCTGGACGAACCCACCTCGGCCCTGGATGTCTCGGTCCAGGCCCAGATCCTCAACCTTTTGGCACGGCTCAAGGACCAATACCAGCTCACCTATATCTTCATCACCCACCATCTCCTGGTGGTGAAATACATCTCCACCCGGATCCTGGTCATGTACCTGGGCAAAGCCGTGGAAACCGCCCCCACCAAAAATCTCTTTACCACCCCGGCCCACCCCTACACCCTGGCCCTGCTTTCGGGCATTCCCACCCTGGACCGGACCGCCTCCTCCCCCATGGTCCTCACCGGGGATGTCCCCAGTCCCATGGATCCCCCCCGGGGCTGCCGCTTCCACACCCGCTGCCCCATTGCCCAGGACATCTGCCGCCAAGAGGAACCCACCCTGGAGATTCTGGCACCGGAGACCCCGGACCACCAGGTGGCCTGCCACCGCAAAAACGAGGCAAGGGATCTGCTCCAAAACCAAGCCCCCATGGAAAATGCCCCATAATCCCGGACAATTCATTTCCCCCCCATCAAACCACATATAGCGGTTCTCAAAATATCTTCCTAAACCATGGGCCATTTTCACAATGGTTTGAAAACCGTTCCAACACGGGTAATCATGGGATTGGCCGATCCCGCCAAGGGGAATGGGCGATGGCAGATTGGGAGAAAAACATTCAAATCAAATGGACAAAGGTCCTCATCTTCCATGGGAATCTCCATTTCGACGCTTAAACGAATTTAATCGGGACCTTATTTTAGGAATCATAATGGCCGCAATGGCATTGGTGCCCAAAATCCGCTGCCCTCCGTGGTGAACGCCCCCGGGCCTGGGCCCACCCAATCTTTCCTGTACTTTGGCCGAAAAGTATTCCATAATGCCGGGGACAAAACGCCAACGCCTGAGATTTAGGAGAAGATGCCATGACCTTGAGCCAGCTGTATCCTGAAAAACTCCTCACTGCGGAAGAGAGCGTGAAAAAAATCAAAAACGGGAGCCGGGTTTTCCTGGGCACCGGCTGCGGAGAGCCCCAGAGACTGATCCGGGCCATGGTGGAAGACACCACCATCCAGGACATCATCATCTACCAGATGCTCTCCTCCACCCTGGCCCGCTACGTCAACGACGACAACTTCCTTTCCCGCTTTTCCCTGAAACTCTTCTTCATCTCCATTCTCATGCGCCAGGCCGCTTTTGAGGGTAAAATTGACTATATCCCGGTCTACCTCTCCCAGATCCCCAAAATCTTCGAAAACAATGAAATCGGGCTGGATGTGGCCCTGATCCAGGTCAGCCCCCCCGACGAACACGGCTATTGTTCCCTGGGCATCTCCGTGGACATCACCCTTTCGGGCATGCGCAACGCCAAAACCGTCATTGCCCAGGTCAATCCCCAAATGCCCCGGACCTGGGGGGACGCCGTGGTCCACATGGACGACATCGACTATGTGGTGGAATATGAGGAAGGCCTGGTGGAATCCCTTCCCCGGCCCAAAAACACCAAGGTCATTGAACGCATCGGCCATTATGTGAACATGCTGGTGGACGACGGGGCCACCCTCCAGGTGGGATTCGGCCACCTTCCCGACGCCGTGGTCCCCTACCTGGACGATAAAAAGGATCTGGGCATCCACACCCAGGTCATCACCGACGGCCTGCTCCCCCTGTTCCAGAAAAAGGTGGTGACCAATCGGAAAAAGTCCTACCTCAAGGACCGGGTGGTGGCCTCCCTGTGCATGGGGTCCAAGGCCCTCTACGACTACCTGAACCACAATCCCATGTTCTATTTTAAATCCTCGGAATTTGTGAACGATCCCAACATCATAGCCAAAAACGACAACCTCATTTCCATTTCATCGGCCCTGGAGGTGGACCTCACCGGACAGGTCTGCACCGATTCCAAGGGCTATCTCTTTTATTCCGGCATCGGGGACCAGGTGGATTTCATCCGGGGATCGGCCATGTCCAAGGGGGGATTTTCCATCATCATCATCCCCTCCACGGCCCAGAACGGACAGGTTTCCCGCATTGTTCCCCACCTCAGTGAGGGGGCGGGTGTGGCCACCACCCGTGGGGACATCGACATCATCGTCACGGAATACGGCATTGCGGAAATGCGTCGGAAAAGCATCTACCAGCGGGTCATTGAGCTGGCCCAGATCGCCCATCCCAAATTCAGGAAGGGGCTCATCGAAGAGGCCAAAAAACGACGGTATATTTTTGCGGACCAGCTGCCCCCCACCACCCAGGATCTCTTTTTCCTGGACACCTACCACGACTCCCTGCAGCTGCCCAACGGCAAGGATGTCTATTTCCGTCCCCTGTTGCCATCGGACGAATTCGAATCCCGCCATTTTTTCTATTCCCTCCAGGAGGATTCGGTCTATTACCGCTTCTTTAACAAACGGCGGGTCTTTTCCCGGGAAATGCTCCAGCAGCAATGGGCCGAGGTGGATTACAAACGCAACATGACCCTCATCGGCCTCATGCAATCGGGCAAACGGAAACAGATCGTGGCCATCGGCTCCTATGCCGAGGCCAGCAAGGACGAAGCCGAAGTGGCCTTTCTGGTGAAGGAAGATCTCCACGGCATGGGAATCGGCACCTATTTATTGGAATGCCTGGAGGGCATTGCCAAGGAAAACCAATACACCCGCTTCCTGGCCACGGTGCTTGCGGAAAACCGGAAAATGCTCAAGGTCTTTGAAAAAAGATATCCCGATGCCCGGTTCATCCGGACGGGCAGCGGGGAAATTGACGTGGAAATGAAGATATGAAAACGGCCCCCCGAATCCGGGGGGCCGCCTGCATTTTAACGATGTTCATCCCGGAATCACCGGGAATCTATTTTTTATTCTTTGAACTCAACTCAGGAAAATCCCAATAGAAATATTCGGTGATATTTTCCAGTTCATCGCCTTCCACCTTGCTCACCTCCATTTCCCGCAGTTCAATGCGCCGGATCTTCCCGGAAATGGTCTTGGGAACCTCGGAGACAAACTCAATGATTCTGGGAATCTTGAACTTGGCCAGCAGGTTGATGGTGTGCTTGAACAATTCCAATGCCAATTCCCGGCTGGGTTCGTACCCGGCGTTGAGGATGACATAGGCCTTGACCAGCTGGTAGCGTTTGGGATCCGGTGCCCCCACGACGGCGGCTTCACCCACGGAAGGATGTTCCACCAGGGCACTTTCCACCTCAAAGGGACCGATGCGGTAATCCGAAGATTTGATCACGTCGTCGGCCCGGCCCACAAACCACCAATAGCCTTCTTCGTCAAAGGAGGCCCGGTCGCCGGTGTAATAGAAATTATCCACAAATACGGAACTCATCTTTTCCGGGTTTCCAATGTACTCGGAAAAAAGTCCCAGGGCCCGCCACCGGTCCAGGCGCACCACAATGTGCCCCACGGTGTCCGGAGTGGTAATCATATTCCCTTCGTCGTCGGCCAATGCCATATCATACATAAAGGAAGGCATGCCAAAGGAGCCCGACTTCATCCGCCCTTCCATCCAGGGGAAGTTGCCGATCATGGCCGTGGACTCGGTCTGGCCGTAGAAATCCCGGATCTCTGTTCCCGTGGCATTCTTCCACTGGGTGATGACCTCCGGATTCAAGGGTTCCCCGGCGGAAATGGATTGACGGAGGCTGGACAGATCGTACTGGGCCAGATCCATGTTCACAAACATCCGCCACGCCGTGGGGGGACCGCAGAAGGTGGTTACTTTATGCCGCCCCAGGGCCTTGAGATAGGCATCTCCGTCCAGGGTGGTGAATTGGAAGGCCGTGACCGTGGCCCCCACGTTAAAGGGCGAAAAGAAACTGGACCATGCCCATTTTCCCCAGCCCGGGGCACTGAGATTGTGATGGATATCATCGTTCTGAACCCCGATCATCACTGTGGTGGAAAGGTGACCCATGGGATAGGAGACGGCCGTATGGCCAACGCGTTTGGGAAGCCCGGTGGTTCCGGAGGTGAAGAAGCAGAATAAGATTTCGTCTGATTGGGTATGAGCAGCGTCGGCATCTTTGGCTTCTGAGGTAATCTCTTCAAAGGAGAACCATCCAGGTCGTTCTCCCAACACGATTTTCACCCGGGGTTCAATCCCGGTCTCCTTGGCCGCCTCGTCAATGAGACGGGCCGATTCCGGATCGGCAATGATGACGTCCGGTGCATAGGTTTCAAAGCGAAATTCCATTTCCCGGGGCGTCATGGTGGTGGCCGTGGGAACGGTGACGATCCCGGCCTTGATAGCGGCCAGGCTGGCGAACCATATCTCCGGGACCAGGGGGGCCATCATATACATGTTGTCCCGGTGGCCCACATTGTGGCGTGCCAGAAAATTGATCAATTGGTTGGCCCGTTCCAGCAGTTGTCGATAGGTGAATTCCCGTACTTCGCCCGTGTGGATGTCGGTCCAGATTAAAGCGGTTTTTTCAGGGGTTTCACGGACATGCAGCCCTTCAAAAACCTCTGAAACCCAGTTAAAATGAGAAGGGATCTCAATGGCGTTCAGCTTTTCGAAAAACGC
This sequence comes from Desulfobacterales bacterium, assembly GCA_022361135.1. The sequence continues at coordinate 5,060 of JAKSBM010000762.1, forward strand.
CCTGGCCTTCTCCTCCTTTGCCTGACTGTTGTCCATCTGATTGATGCGGATAACATCTTGAAACAGCTCTCTCATACCCGAAAACACTCCTTGCAATCCCAATTAATAATATGTATAGCATCAGACCAAACACCTGGTTCTATAGTGTATCGTTATGATATTTGTCAAAATATTTTTAACTAGATAGTAACTGCAACACCCCAAAACAGGCTTTAATCACCCATGAAAAAAAAGGACGAAATCATTATCCTGGCGCCGCTCCAGGGTTTTACCGATCTGACATTCAGAAATGTCTATGCCAAACATTTTTCCGGTATAGATGAGGCAATTGCCCCCTTCATTTCCACCATGGGGGAGAAAAGAATGAAAGCCTCCCGCCTGAAGGACGTCGAATTGGAACGCAATCGCAGCCTATTTGTCGTCCCCCAGATCATGGGAAATGTGGCCGAAGATTTTATCTTCCTGGCCGACCATCTCCATGCCATGGGCCACGAAACCGTAAACTGGAACCTAGGTTGCCCACATTCCAAGATCGCAAAAAAACAGAGAGGTTCCGGGCTTTTACTTTATCCTGAAAAAATAGACCGTCTGCTAGAACAGATTGTTCCGGCCATGAAGCCCAGCCTTTCGGTGAAAATCCGTTTGGGCCGCCGGAACAAGGATGAAATTTATAAATTATTGGAAATTTTCGACCGGCACCCGGTCACGGAAATCATCCTCCACCCCCGCACCGGCACCCAGATGTACACAGGAACCTCGGACCACGATGCCTTTGAAAAGGCCATGGAAGCCAGCCGCCACAAATTCGTTTACAATGGGGATATCACCGACATGGCCTCCCATGACCGGGTACGGGAACGTTTCCCCCATATCCATCGCATCATGATCGGCCGGGGCATCCTTTCCAACCCCTTTCTGCCGGAACAGATCAAGGGGCTGGTTTCCCCCGAAGACGGGGACAATGCCCATCGCCTGCACCGACTCAAGGCCTTCCACGATGAGCTCATGGCCGAGTATGCCCACATTTTTTCCGGTCCCGGCCACCTCACCGACCGGATGAAGGGATTCTGGACCTATCTGGGCCCCTCCTTTGAAGGCCATAAAAAACCGTTGAAGCAGATTTTAAAATCCACATCGCTGGAAATCTTCCAGGAACGGGTGGAAAGCTTTTTTCAACTGGGCTTGACCTTTTCGCCGGAAACCCAGCCGACCCATTAATTTCCCATGGAAGGGGCCGGTGCCGACATCGGAACCGGCCCCTTCCATCAATCAGACCTCCATGCCCACCTGATATCCCTGGTGGACCGCTTCAAAGGCCGTGGCCACCTGACGGGCATCCCCGGCACTCCAGACCGGAATATCCAAGGCCTTGGCATCGGCCACCAGCCGGTTCACGCTGGTGGAACCCGCCGCCACCACCACGGTGTCTGCGGCAAGGGAGTGTTCCTCCCCATCCTGCTCAAAGGAAAGTCCCCTGGGGGTGATTTCATTGACCCGGGCCATGGGAATGGTCTCAATCCCCAAGCGTCCAACATCCTGCATCATGCCCCACTTGGTGGACTTTCCAATGTCCTTGCCCACCTTGTCGGTCATCTCCAGAAGGGTCACCTTTTTGCTGCCGGTCACGGCCATCTCCGCCAGAACCTCGGGCCGTTCCGCCTGGTTCACCATGAGAAACTTCAGGGTTTCCCCATCCAGGGTCCCCTTTTCCGCCAGGAAGAGTGCCGTTTCCACCCCGACGGCCCCTCCGCCGATGATGGCCACATGGGTCCCAGTCCCCGCCCTTTCGGTGAGGACATCCCAGGCATCCACCACATGGTCCAGATCCAAACCGGGAATGGGGGGAACCAGGGGTTTGGCACCGGTGGCCACGATGAGGGCATGGGGTTTTTCCCGTTCCAACATGACCTTGTCCACGGGGCAATTCAATTCCACCGGGATACCGGCCAATTCCACCTGGGAGGTCAGATCCGCTGCAAATTGGGCAAATTCATCACGACCGGGAGGGGCAGCGGCCAGGAAGAGTTGTCCCCCCAGGCGATCCCCGGCCTCAAACAGGCGCACCCGGTGCCCCCGCCGGTGGGCGGTCAGGGCGGCCATCATTCCGGCGGCGCCCCCACCGGCCACCCAGACTGTCTTGGGTTCCGCTGCCTGCTCGGGACCGCCTCCGGCTTCATACCCGGCCATGGGATTACAGAGGCATTCCACATGTTTCAATTTAAAAAGATTGTCAAAGCAGCCCTGGGCGCAGGCAATGCAGTGGATAATCTCCGACTCCCGGCCCTGGGACGCTTTCAATGGCAGGTCGGGATCCGCGATGAGACTCCGGCCCATGGCCACCATATCACAATGGCCTTCACCCAGGACCTCCCGCGCCGTTTCCGGATCATTGATGCGGTGGGAGGCAATCACAGGTACGTCCACGGCCTCACGGATTCCCCGGGCCAGATAAACAAAGGCCCCCCGGGGAACCTGGGTGACAATCTGGGGCACCCGGGCCTCGTGCCAGCCCACATTGATGCAGAGGGCGTCCACCGGCCCCTGGGCCAGGGCCCGGGCATAGGCCTTTAATTCTTCCCGATCATTGCCCCCGGCCATGAAATCATTTCCATTGATTCGGTAGATCAACGGATACTCCGGCCCCACGGCCTCCCGTATGGCCTGGGCAATCTCCAGGCCGAAACGCATGCGGTTTTCAAGGCTGCCCCCGTATTCATCGGTGCGCTGGTTGGTCAGGGGAGAAAGGAACTCGGAAATCAAATAGCCGGTGCCCGAAAGCACCTCCACGGCATCAAACCCCGCCTCTTTGATCCTGCGGGCGGCCGAGGCAAAATCGGCAATGGTCTGCTGGATATCCTCCAGGGTCATTTCCCGGGGTTCCTCACGGGTCATGCGGGAGGCGATGGGGGAAGGGGCCACCGGCTTCTGCCCATTGATGAAAAAGGAAAAATTATACCGTCCGGCGTGGTTGATCTGGGCTGCGGCCTTGGAACCATTTTCCTGGATGGCCCGGGCCAGGCGGGCCAGGCCGGGGATGAACCGGTCGTGGTGTGCCCCGATGTTCTGGGTATTGCCGGCCAAATCATTCACCGTGCAATAGCCCACACAGATCATGGCCGGACCGCCCCGGGCCCGGCGGGCGTAGAATTCCACAATTTGGTCGGTGACCTCAAATTCCATGCCCATGCCCAGGTGCATGGCAGGGAGATAGATTCTATTTTCCAGGGTCAATTCATTGATGCGCATGGGGGTGAACAAAGGATCACTCATGGGTTCCTCCTTGGTCTTAGCCGTTATTGGGGTTTAAGTCCTTTATACTGGATGAGCCGTTTTTGCAGGGTTCGATCGATCACATAGGCCCTCAGACTACGGGCCATGCGGGTCATTTCCACGGTGAGGGAGGCATTGTCCCCATCGTTGAGGTTCCGGGTATATTTTTCCCTGAGATCCAACTCCCGGGCCACAATGGTCCGGGCCATTTCGGGATAAAAGGCGAGTTCTTCCATGGCCATGCCCCGGTCGGCCATCTCCCCCAGGATTTTCCCCATTTCCACATCCTGGCCGTCAAATAGATCCGGCTCCAGGGGCAGGATGAGCCCCAATTCACAAAGCTGATCCAACAAGTCCGGAGTCAGTCCCGATGCCTTGCAGAATGCGGCATGATCCATCCTGTCCGTATCCGAATCAAAAATCTGGGACTGGAGTTCCAGGAGGGGAGCGATGTCCCGGCCCTGGTCCATCTCCTTGAGCAATCCTTTGATGGCGGCCAGGGGCAGGCGATGGAGGGCCTGAATTTTGCGGATAAAGCCAATGCGCTCCACGGAATCGGGATGGTAATAGGCCATGTTGGGGCTGGTTTTCAGGGGACGGGGAAGCAACCCCTTGTTAACGTATAGAAGAAGGGTGGATTTGGGCAGGCCCGTGGCCGCCATCAATTGTTTCATTTTCAACATGGGCCGCCCGTCCGGGGTGACGGGTTTGGGGGATTGAGCCATTGGGTAAAGATCTCCCATAAAAAGTGCAAACCAAAACCTCACACTTTTCATATCCCCCGGGACCAGGGGTGTCAACAAAAGAATGGGGCCATGGGATGGCCCCACCAATAATCCGGGGAAAAACCGGCACCTTTACCGGGGTGAATTCAACTTTTTTGAAGGGGGATGGACCACTTTTTCATGTACTTCCAGACCAGGGTTCGGCTTTTTCCCAGTCTGCGGGCCACCTCGGCTTTATTCCACTGGCATTGGTCCAGAAGGGTTAACAATCCCTCCCGGGTCAGGGGCGCATCCATGGGGATGGCGGTTGGAACGGATGAGGGAGAAGTCACCGGGGGGGCGGCCATGTCCACGGGCAAATCCGCCGCCCGGATGTGGGAGGTCCGGCAGAGGACAAAGGCATGTTCAATGGCATTTTCCAGTTCCCGGACATTGCCGGGCCAGGAATGGGAGGTGATGGCGTGCATGGCACCGGGGCTGAGGCCTTGGATATCCTTATTCTCCCGCCGGTTGCCCTTCTTAATGAAATGATGGGCCAGCAAGGGGATATCCTCGGGCCGACCCCGCAGGGGGGGGATGGTGATGGGAAAAACCTTGAGCCGATAGAAGAGATCCTCCCGGAATCCCCCCTCCCGGGTGAGGGTGGCCAAATCCTTATGGGTGGCGGCAATGACCCGGATATCGATCTTCCGTTTCCGGGTTTCCCCCACCCGCTCGATCTCCCGTTCCTGGAGGACCCGGAGGAGTTTCACCTGCATATAGGGGGTGAGTTCCCCGATTTCGTCCAGGAAAATGGTGCCGGTATCGGCCTGCTCAAAGCGCCCGATGCGATCCCGGTGGGCTCCGGTGAAGGCGCCCTTCACGTGGCCGAACAATTCGCTCTCCAAAAGGGTTTCCGACAGGGCCGAACAATTGACCACCACCATGGGGCGCTGGTCCTGGCTGCCGTTGAAATGGATGGCCCGGGCCACCAATTCCTTGCCCGTGCCGCTCTCACCTTGGATGAGGACGGTGGCCCGGCTCTGGGCCGCCGCCCGGATGGCATCGAACACCCCCTGCATCACCGGACTTTTGCCAATGATATTGTCCAGACGATAGGCCCGTTCCAGCTGACGGCGGGCATCGTCCATCCCCTGGCGGGCCCGGGCCAGCTCGGTGAGATCGGTGAGGGTTTCCACAATGCCCAGAATCTGGGCATTGTCATCCAGGGCCAGCCGGGCATTTTTAATCACGGGGACGTCATATCCCTCCCGGTGACGGATGAAGCACTCCTTGGCCTCGGTCTTCCCATGGCGCATGACACCGCATTTATTGATGTCCGCGGGACAGGATTTCCCATAGCAGCGGCTGCATTTCAACAGGTCACAGGTCTGGCCCACGGCCTCTTCGGCCGAATATCCGGAAATGGATTCCATGGACCGGTTCCAGGAGGTGATCACCCCCTGGTCGTCCAGGGTGAAGAGCCCCTCGGCCATGGTGTCCAGGATCTGATTTAAAAAATTAATATTCCAGAGTTCATGGTTTTTCACGGCAGCCCCCGAAGCCGGAGTAACGCAGTGGCGTTACTCCGGATTAATCCTTATTTGGGATCCATCTTAAAGGGAGAATCCTTTTTGCCCTTATCTGTTTTATCCTTGTCTGCCACCTGGCAGGCATCCCGCATTCAGGTGGAGATCCCCATTTTGGGAAGGATATAGATCTGTAAAAGCAGATAAACGGCAACAAAACCAAGGGCAAATAACAAACTTTTCATGGCCCACCTCCTATCATCTTTTTAAAGGGATTCATGGTAACGCTTTTTATGGAATAAAGCAAAGGCCGTACCAGCTCCCCCGAATCCAGGGGGTAACGTTAATCGGAATCCCTTCCCAAGTCCCCCAAAGGCCCAAACAGACCGTAATATCGACGTTTTTCCCCGGATCCTTGTGTTTGGCATATTTTTTGAAACTTAATTCCAAAAACAAAATGAATTTCGAAATATCCATGGATTCGTTTTCACCCAAGATCAAAGGAGTCTGCTTTGAAACATTTTCCCCCTGCAATGGACACCCCATGGGTGCTGGCGGCCTTCACCGCCCCCTGGTCCGCCCCCTGCCGGGTCCAGTCGGAGCTGGTGGATCAGATCCGCAACAGCCGCCCCCGGCTCCAGGTGCTGGACATAGACATCACCGAACACCCAGAGCTGGCCACCCGGTTCATGGTCCAGAGCATCCCCACCCTGATTCTCTTTGAACGGGGAAAAGAACGCAAACGGTTCATCGGCCTGAAACCCGGCCAACAGATTACCCAGGCCCTGGACAACCTCATCTCAAACAACAAACAGCCCCAAGGAGGCACCCCATGATATGGAAACTCATCACCCGGACAACAACGAATCTCACCCTGGCCATCCCGGCCATGATGCTGGCGGGTTTTGCCTTTGGCCTGGCCCTGGATTCCCAGCCCCTGAAACAATTGATCATGCCCTTCACCTTCCTCATGGTTAAAAAAATGATGGTCTACCTGATCATA
>JAKSBM010000649.1 GCA_022361135.1 Desulfobacterales bacterium
ATCCACAAGCCAGGTGGAAACAAAGTTGGCATGGGAGATTACATGTTCTGCGCCTTCCTTGGCGTGGGACCAGTGCAGACGTCCGCCCAGGGCATCCCCGAACAGGGCATGGAAGATTTTTTCCATGGTGTCGCCCATGCCCATGGTGATGAATGCCATCAGGGCAAACCAGAGGCCGGGCAGACCAATGAGCATGGGCAGTTTTTTGGGATCGTTTACAGCTTTGGCCAGGGGTTTGGGCGTGGCATATTCTTCGATGGCCACGGAGCGAACCGCTGCCAGCACATCGCCCGGGGCTGCGCCGCGGGGGCACAGGTCGGTACAATCGCCGCATTGGTGGCAAAGCCAGATGTCACCGGAGCTGACCAATTTGTCCTTGAGACCCCAGGAGGCAGCAATCATTTCCTTCCGGGGGAAGGGGCTGTCTTCGGGGGCAATGGGGCAGGCCACGGAGCAGGTGGCGCATTGATAACATTTTTTCAGCGTATCTCCGCCAAGACCTTTTACCTGGGCAATGAAGCCAAGATCCGGTTGAGCTGTGTATTTTTCAGACATATTTATATACCTCCGTATGTGTTTGGTATACTGCTGTTAGAAACCTTTGAAGGGGTTGGGGCCCAGATCTTCGACTTCTTCAACAAAGTTATTGATGATTTCCGGAACGGTGTTCCACTCATCAATGGCCACTTCGGCAAAGGCCACACGTTCTTCTTCAAGGGCCAGGGAGGACAGGGCATCCCCGATCTTTTTCACGCGGACTTCGGCCAGTTCGGAGCCTTTGACAAAGTGACACTGGTAGTCGTCACCATGTTTGCAACCGATGAGGATAACGCCGTCCAGACCCTGGGCCAGGGCGTCCTTGATCCAGATGGAGTTGACGGAACCCAGGCAGCGTACCGGAATTACCCGGACGTTGGGGGAGTAATCCACACGGTTCATGCCCACCATATCCATGGCCGGGAAGGCATCGTTTTCACAGACCAGGGCCAGGAAGCGGAAGGGCGGCTCATCGTAGTCATCTTCGGAAGGTACGGAGATGGCCTTGATCTGGGAGCCGATGGAATCGATGGAGTAGTCGGCAAAGGAGATGATACGTTCGGGACAGGCACCCATGCAGGTACCGCAGCGGCGGCAGCGGGTGGGGTTGGCCTTGGGCGTTCCGCGTTCGTCATCATCCAGGGCGCCGAAGGGACATTCAACGGTACAGCGCTTACACTGGGTACATCTCTGGAAGAAGAAGTCCGGGTAGGTCATGTCGCCGGATCTGGGATGTACGGCCATGCCGCGGTTGGCGCTTTCCACACATTGGATGGCCTTGAGGGCGGCACCGGAGGCATCTTCGATGGACTCTTCAATGGTCATGGCCCGGCGGATGGTACCCGCAGCGTAGATACCGGTTCTCTGGGTTTCGTAGGGGAAGCAGATGTAGTTGGAGTCGGCATACTGGCCGAAGATGTCATTGTCACGGAAGCCGGGACCCTGACGATAGGCCAGGTTGATCACCGGGTCATCCTTGGTCACGGGAACCATACCGGCGGCAACCACCACCAGGTCGGCCTTCAGTGCCAGGTTGTCACCCAGGAGGGTGTTCTTGGCGGTTACGGTGAGTGCATCGCCCTGCTGGGAAACTTCTGTTACAGCACCCTTGGTCATGAAGACACCGTCTTCCTGCTGCATGGCTTTGTAAAAGTTTTCCTGGAGGCCGGGGGTTCTCATGTGCTGGTAAACCACATAGGCTTTACCATCTGCATAGTCTTCTCTGACGTAGCGGGCCTGTTTCAGGGCCACCTGGGAAGTGACGGAGCCTGCGTATTCAAAGTCGGCATCGTCTTCTTCTCCACCGGGGGACTGAACAAAAACCACGTTTTTGGCTTCTTTGCCGTCGGAGGGACGAGTGATTTTGCCAGCGGCAGCAATGGCTTCAAACTGCTCATTGGTAACCACGTCGGGCAGATCCAGGTTCAGGTGTTCGTAGTCTTCGGCTTTGAGGTCGGCGGGGCGCCAGCCTGCGGCCAGAACAACGGCACCGTAAAGTTCTCCGTCCGGGTCCATCTGGAGGATATCTTCTCTGCCTTCGTTGTATTTCAGGTAGGCTTCGTGGGCGGCGTCTGCATCCAGCTCTTTTCCGGCTTCATCCACCAGCATTTCTTCGGGCAGGGGAAAGGGAACGTCAAAGGGGATCTTTTCGCCGGGGGTCTTGAAGGTCACGGTGAATTCACCGGGCTGACCGGCAATACGAGCCACTTCGCAATTGGTGCGGACATCGATGTTGGCAAAGGTGCCGATTTCAGCGATGAGGCTGTCCACAACCGGAGCCTGGAGGGTTTCAAAGGGTTCTGCAACCGGCATCTGGCTTCTCAGTTTGGCGGCATAGCCACCCAGGGCAGCAGTCTTTTCAACGATGGTCACATCGTAACCGATTTTGGCGGCATCCAAAGCAGCGGCCATACCGGTGACGCCACCACCCAGAACCAGAATCTTCTTGGAGAAGGATTCGGTTTTGTAGGGTTCGGGCAGTTTGACCTTTTCCAGACGGATCATGCCCATTTTGATGTAATCTTCGGCCTTCATCTGAACCGGATCAAAATGTTCTTCGTCGTCCTTCTGGTCTTCGGTGAGCATGGGATATTCTTCCCGGGGATGGGGCCATGCGCAGCCTTCTCTCAGGTTGGCTCTTTCCACGATGCAATTGTCAAAGTTGAATACATCGAAGTTCACCCGGCGGGAGCAAGCGCCGATGACCATGGCATTTACCTTGCCGTCGTCAATGTCCTTCTGGATGGTGGCAACGCCTTCCTTGGAGCAAAGGAAGGGATGGGTGGAACAGCTGACCCCTTCTTCCTCGGGAACTTCCACCAGATCTTCGATGTCAAGGGCTTCGCCGATTCCACAGCCTGTACAAATATATACGCCGTATTTCTTATCCATGGTCGCTTACCTCCTTACAAGGGTCTGAATGGCTTTGAGGGCCATGCCGGTGGCATTCTGGTTAGAGGTGACAACATCGGCGGGTTTATTGGCGCAACCGGCCGC
>JAKSBM010000985.1 GCA_022361135.1 Desulfobacterales bacterium
CGGCCCAGTTCAAACGCATCGTAATGATCGAAATGAACCTGGGACAATATGTCAATGAAATCCGCCGGGTTCTCCCGGATAAACAGGTGGACTTCTACGGCCAGATGAACGGGGTCCTGATTACCCCTGCCAAGATCATGGAGGTGATTGAAAATGACTAGCTTTCTGAATAAAAACCGTCCCCCCGTATTCTGCCCCGGCTGTACCCATGAACGCATCACCAAGGGACTGGACGATGCCCTGATTAAAATGGGGGTTCCGGCCGATAAAACCGTCATCGTCACCGACATTGGATGCTCGGGCCTCTTTGACACCTTTTTCAACGTCCACGCCCTCCACGGGGCCCACGGCCGTGCCCTGACCTATGCCGCCGGCCTGAAGCTGGCCGACCCCGAACTCAACGTCATCGTCACCATGGGCGACGGCGGCCTGGGCATCGGCGGAGCCCATGTCCTGGCCGCCTGCCGGAAAAACCTGGACATGACCCTGATCATCCTGAACAACTTCAACTTCGGCATGACCGGGGGCCAGTACTCGGCCACAACCCCCACGGATGCCGTTGTGGGATCCGAATTCCTGAACCAGGCGGAAATCCCCATCGATATCTGCAAAATCGCCAGGGCAGCCGGTGCCACCTACATTTCCAAATGTTCCGGCCATGACAAGGCCCTGGCCGACGAACTGGTGAAGGCCATGGAACACAAGGGGCTTTCCGTTGTGGAAACCCTGGGCATGTGTACGGGCCGCTACACCAAGCGGAACAAACTCACCCCCAAGGTCATCGACGAAATGATCGCCGCCACCCCGGTTGAAGGGGGTGTGGTGGAAGAAAACATGCGCCCGGAATATGGGGAGAATTACAGAAGCCTGGCCCAGGAAAAGGGTAAATTCCCCGAACCCCTGGTTGCGGAAAAGCTCATTGACCTGGCCAATCCCCAGCGCCAGGAAGTGGTCATCCTGGGCTCTGCGGGCATGCGCATCGTCACCGCCGGTGATATGGTCTGCTACGCTGGCATCTCCGCGGGCATGAATGCCTCCATTAAAAATGATTACAATATTACGGTTCTCCGGGGCCAGTCCGTATCTGAAATCCTGCTGTCGCCGGAAAGAATCGGATACACCGGTATTGAGTCCCCCACCGTGGTCTTGGCCCTGAGCGACGAAGGCGTTGCCCGCCGGGCCAAAATCTTTGCCAACCTGTCTGAAGATGCCTTTGTCCTCAAGGAAAAGAGTGTTGAAATTCCCGAAACAAAGGCCCAGGTGGAAGAGATTGATTACAAATCCATGAAAATCAAACGTCAGGACTGGGCATTGGCCTCCCTGGCCGTTATTGCCAAAAAAGAGCTGGCCATCAATAAGGAAATGCTCTTCTTTGCCATGAAAAACCGTTTCAATGAAAAGGTGTACAACATTGCCATGGAAACGGTGAATAAAGTCCTGTAATTCCGGTACAACGGACAATTTGCGTCCCTTCGGCCCATGGGGTTAAAGTTAAGGGGCCGGTGGACTCCGTGTCCAGGCGCAAATTGTCCCTGCCGGGCAGTTGAAGTATCCGAAACAATCTGTAAGACATTCTTTTAATCCGGCAGAATGCCTGGGGAAATGGGGTTTCCCCGCAGGCGTCTGCCCACTCACAAAGGAAACACCTCCCATGTACGGATGGAAAGGAAAGCTTCTCAGGGTCAACCTCTCCACGGGAGAATCCAGCGAAGACGCTCTGGATCCCAAGGTTGCCAAGGATTACATTGGCGGCCGGGGCCTGGGAATCTACCTGATGAATCAGGAAATGGATCCCAAGGCAGATCCCCTTGGAAAAGAAAACATGATGGTCCTGGCCACAGGACCCCTCACCGGTACCAAGGCGCCCACGGGTGCCCGGTACATGATTATGACAAAATCCCCCCTCACCGGCGCCATTACCTGCTCCAATTCCGGGGGTAAATTTCCCACGGCATTCAAGCAATGCGGATACGACGCCGTCATCCTCAAGGGCCAGGCCAAGGAGCCGGTATACATGGTCCTGGGCAATGAAAGCGTGGAACTCAAATCCGCGGCCGATCTCTGGGGGAAAAATACCCATGAAACCACCGATGCCCTGGCCGCCATTTACGGCGAAAAGGCCAAGGTGGCCTGCATTGGTCCCGGCGGTGAAAAACAGGTTTTGTTTGCCGCAGTTATGAACGACAAAGACCGCGCCGCCGGGCGTTCCGGCGTGGGCGCGGTCATGGGGTCCAAAAACCTTAAGGCCATTGTGGTCCTGGGGGATGCCAAGATCGAGCTCAAGGATCCCGCTACCTTTAAGGAAGTCAACAAACGCATTGGCGGCGCCTTTAAGGCAGCGGCCAAGGAAAATCCCCCGCCCCTGCGGGTCCATGGCACTGCTGTGACGGTCATGGCCACCCAGAACTACGGGGTTCTGCCCACCAAAAACTGGCAGCAGGGCACCTTTGACGGCTGGGAAAACATCCACGGAGAAACCCTGTCGGAAAAATACCTGGTACGCAATTCCGCCTGTTACTCCTGCCCCATTGGCTGCGGCCGGAAAACCAAGGTGGACGAACCCGGATTCGAGGGAGAAGGCGAAGGTCCGGAATATGAAACCGTATACGCCTTTGGTTCCAATTGCATGGTGGACAACCTGGCCGCGGTCATTAAAGCCAACTACATTTGCAATGAGCTGGGCATCGACACCACCACCGGCCAGAATCCGGTCGTCGGGTTCAATTTCGGCGAAGAGGGCCTGATGGCCGGTGTCAGCATCGAGGGCACGAAGGTCAGCAAGATCGACCGTTAGCACATTTCTTTCTAGCCGCCCATACGGCGGTTGACCTCGGCGACGGTTCCGGGGTCCGGTGCCTGCTCCTGGCGTGCCACCGGTATTTCCCGGCGGATAATGTCGTGCATGTCGCGCAGGCCCCGCTCGATGTCAGACAAGACCACGCGCTCGAAACCGCTGGAGCGCATGCCCGCCGACGACCAGCGGACAAGGTCCAGGTC
>JAKSBM010000546.1 GCA_022361135.1 Desulfobacterales bacterium
GGCCTTGGAATCATCCTCCCGGTTCTGGTGGTCGATTTCGCTGAAAATCCGGGTCATGATTTGGGAAACCACGGCCCGGTCGGCCTTGGAAATGCGGTTGAACCGCTTTTTATCAATGGCCAGAACCGCATGGAGGTAAATAAGCGGAATATTGGTGATGTACTTGATCTGGGTGTGCCATTGGAGGATCACCGCCCCGATGGGTGAGGTGGCCACGGTGTCGATGAGGCCGGACTGGAGGGCGGTGCGCACATCGGCCAGGGGCAGGGGAATGGGGGTGATGCCAAAGACACCCACAGCCTCCTGGCTGATCTTGTCGTTGTCCGGGATCCAGACCTTGCGCTTTTTCAGATCGGCCACGCTTTCAATGGGTTCCCGGGACATGATATAGGCAAAGCCGCCCCCGGTGAGACCAAAGGTGACAAAACCGGCCTGGTCCAGCCCCTCCAGGATAAAATCGTCCAGATGTTCCCGCACATAGTCCACCTCTTCCATGCGGGAAAATTTCATGGGCTGGGCATAAATCTGGTTGGCCGGGAAAAAATCGGACAGACTGCCCCCCACCACGGCACCACCGTGGAGTTGGCCCACCCGGATTTTCCGGAGTACGGCCTTGTCATTGCCCATGACGCCGCCGGGGTAGAATTTGAGTTTCACCCGGTTGTCCGTGGCCTGGGCCACTTCCTTGGCCCCCTGGCGCATCTTGGACATCCACATGGAGCCCTCGGGGGAAATGGTGGCGATTTTAAGGGTGACGGCCGAGGCCAAAGCCGGCCACATCACTAGCAGACACAGCCATGCCGTGATCCGGGGAAAGCGCAATTTCATGGGAAGGATCTCCTCCACCGGGGGTGGACCCCGGGATTGATTTTATGCGTTAAAAATATTCGTCTGCTTCGTCCAGCAGCTTGCGGGCATTTTGTCGGGCATAGGTGTTGACCAGGGTATAACCGGGGACATGGGGATCGGCCTCCAGAACCTCGTTGAGCAGGCGGTCGTGGAGCTCTCGATCAAAGACCATTTTGGCATAGAGCCGGGCATACATGACCTTGACCATGAGGTTTCGTCCATGGCTCAGGGAAAGGGCCCGTTCAAAGTATTGACGGCCCTGTTCGGGTTTTCCCCCCAGGGCCGGGGGAAGCAGGGTGGCCAGGGCCCCCAGGTAGAGGTAGGCGGCCCCGTCCTGGTAACTGTCATCCAATTGGGTCACCCGGACCATGATATCCTCGATGCGGGAAATATCGGCCAGGGCATTGAAGTCATCCCGGTGAGCCATGATCCAACCGGACCAGGCCGTGCCCAGGGAAAAAAGATAGGGAAGTTCATCCTCATCCAGGTCGGCCAGGGCGATTTTAAATTCTTCATAGGGAAGGGTTTTCAGGCCGCAGGCATCGTCATCGGCCAGGCAGATGGCCTGCAGGGCATAGCCCACGGCCTTGTCCGCCAGTTTCCGGGAGCGTTCCGGGTCGGTGACAAAAACATCGGCATAGGCGGAATAAAGGCGGGATGCCGTGGAGAGCATTTCTTCGGAGTCGGGATCTCCGGCAATGAGACTGTCGATCATGATGAGATAGGCCGGTGCCCCCGCCTCCACCATTTCCAGGTCATCGTTGTTCACAATGGTATCCGACAAATTGGTCATGAGGTCGGTTTTCACGGAACATCCCGACAGAATCAGTCCCAGGCACAACCCGATCAATAGCACAGCCCTTGCCATTTCCCCTCCTTTTTCTCCGGCCCTTAAAATCCGTAAAAGCGAGAATCAGCCCGGTGTTTCGGCCCGCCCCGCATTCCATAAAATCTAACGTGTTTCCCCCAAAATTGCAACCGGGATTCCCCATGGAAGCGGTGAGACATGAAATCCAAACAAAAAACCCCGCCCCGGAATATACATCCTCCCGGGGCGGGGTTCACGAAGGGTTATTTCCAAATAACCGGTATTTGCCGGGTTCCCGGCCATGGATCCGGTTGCTTAGAAATTAATCTGCCATTTGGCACCGTAGTATACGGTGTCATCTTCTTCGTTGCCGTCACGATCCTTGTCGTTGTCGATGTAGCCCACTTCGGGAACGATGATCACACCGTCGGCCAAGGTGATGGTGGCATTGACATAGGCGGCGGAAGCTTCGTCGTCTTCAACACCGGACTTGTCGGACTCGGCCTGGACCCAACCATAACCGGCTTCACAGGTCAGCATGTCGTTGACCCGCATGCCGGCCACCAGGATATAACCCAGGGTGTCGGAATCGTGGACCGTACCATTGTCAAAAATGGGATCGTCGTTGGCGGCAATGGACATGCCGTAGGCACCGGTGTTCTGGCCACCGTAAACATTGGCTCCCAGGAAAACCCGGCCCAGGTTCACCTTACCGCCGATGCCTACGCCATAGGAATCCACGTCGTATTCGTGGCCGTCTGCGGTAAGTTCATAACTGTTGTAACCGGCAACCATTTTCACAAACCCCTTGGAGAAGTTGTGGGTGTAGCTGGCTTCGATCTTGGGCATGTTGGTTTCCGTGGAAGCGGCTTTGATCTGGGCATCGGTGAACTGATCAAAGTCCTTTTGGGTGGCGGTTTCAATGGCGGCAATCTTGAATCCGCCAAAGGTGAGCTGGAGCATGGGGTGGCGACCGGAGTAGGGGTTACCATAGGAGTTCAGGTTTTCATCTCCATTGAACACCATGTTGCTCAGTCCGATTTCCATGGGGGTGTAATCCTGGCCCACCTTCAATTTACCCATGCCGAAATCCCATTCCGCGGCCAGGATACGAACGTTGACGCCGGTTCCATATTCAAACCGGGCGGTCAGGCTGTCGTTCACCTTGATGTTGGCACCGATGCGGGAGTTGGCCTGGAGGCTTTCCCCAAAGGACGTACCGTCCTTGGAGGCGGTGTTGGAATCCGTATCTTTGATGAATGTGGACATCCGGGCAGATCCGTAGAAGTTCCATTCCGAGGCCAGGGCAGACCCGGCAACCAGCATGAGCATTGCAGTCACAACTGCGACCATTCCTTTTTTCATGTTTTCTCCTTTAATGGTTTTTTGGCCAGGGGCCAAATCATAAATCCCAGGCATTTTCGCCTGTGCCCCTGTGGAGATAGCCAAAACCATGCCAAGGTAAAATTAAGTCAAATCCTGAATTATTTGTTCTTTTTTTGGATTAAACTACCAAATAAGATGGTTTGAATCTGCCTTATATGGTATTTACCCCGAAAAACTATCTTATTAGGCAGTATCATGAATATTGATGATTTTTTCAGACAAGCCACCCTGTGCATCTGCTCCAGCCTGGACAATACAGTCATTCTGTCCCGGTGCCGGAGCTTTCTCCGGGACTACATGCCCGTGGATGCCATTTCCATGGATTTCTACGACCGGGAGACCCAGACATTTGAGACCATCGGCATGGACCAAAGCCCGGAATTCCCGGCCATGGACCGCCATGTCACCATTTCCGGAGAGGCTGTGGAACGGGTGGAATCCATTGACAACAGCCGAATCTTCCTCCATGTGAACAACCGACCCCGGGAGACCCCGGTGGGCCGATTTTTCTGGGAGGCCATGGGCCGGGCCGACTCATCGGTGATCACCATGGGGCTGGCCCTGGACAGCCAGGGCATCGGCATTGTCACCATCACGGCCCTGGGGGAGGATCGATACACCCCGGAACACAGCCGGCTCTTCGGCCTGCTCCACGACCCCTTTGCCCTGGCCATGGCCAATACCAGAACCCACCGGGAGCTGCTGCGGCTCCAGGAATTGCTCAAGGATGACAACCGTTATCTGAAAAAACAGCTCCACCGGCTCTCGGGGGATGAAATCATCGGGGCCAACCGGGGCCTGGCCAATGTCATGGAAATGGTCCGCCAGGTCTCCCCCCTGTCCAGCCAGGTGCTTCTCCTGGGGGAAACCGGGGTGGGCAAAGAAGTCATTGCCAATGCCATCCACCATGCCTCCCCCCGGGCCAACGGCCCCTTCATCAAAATCAATTGCGGGGCCATTCCGGAAAACCTCATCGACTCGGAACTTTTCGGCCATGAAAAGGGCGCCTTCACCGGGGCCACCACCCTGAAGCGGGGCCGGTTTGAACGGGCCCACAACGGCACCCTTTTCCTGGACGAAATCGGAGAGTTGCCCCTGCAGGCCCAGGTCCGCCTGTTGCGGGTGCTCCAGACCCGGGAAATCGAACGGGTGGGAGGCACCGCACCGGTGAAGGTGGATGTGCGCATCATTGCCGCCACCCACCGGGACCTGGAAGGGATGGTCCAGGCCGGCCGGTTCCGGGAGGATCTCTGGTATCGGACCAATGTTTTCCCCATCACCATCCCCCCCCTGCGGGAGCGGCTGGAGGACATGTCCGCCCTGGTCCAATACTTCATTGATAAAAAGGGACGGGAAATGAATTTCAAAACCCTCCCCGTACCCGCCCCGGGCAGTGTGGAAATACTCAAATCCCGCAGTTGGTCCGGCAATATCCGGGAATTGGAAAATACGGTGGAACGGGCCATGATCAAAGCGTTGGACGCACCGGACAACGCCGTCCTCCACTTTGGCGCCTCCCCCGCGCCCCCGGCGGTGGCGTCCCCGGTCCCGTCCACGCCGGACCCGGTGGAACTCTGTTCCCTGGACCGGGCCGTCACCCGCCACATCCAGGCCGCCCTGGATGCCTGCAACGGCAAAGTCCAGGGCGCCGACGGCGCCGCCGCCCTCCTGGGTCTCAATCCGTCCACCCTGAGAAATAAAATGAAAAAACTGGGCATCCCCTATGGCCGGAAATCCAAGGTCCCCCCTTTGACTTTTCCGCCCTCCCCCGGACCTGCTATTGAGAATCCCATGGATTCCAGGTATGAATAGGGAAGATAAACACGTAAGGACACCCATGAAATTCCCGGATTTAAATCGCCTCAAAGTTTTTTACCACGTATATTCCCACAACAGCATCAACCAGGCAGCCCAGGCCCTTGAACTGAGCCAGCCCGGGGTGAGTCAGCACATCCTCAAGCTGGAGACCGAATTGAAGACCCCCCTCTTCATCCGCCAGCACCGGAAGATCATCCCCACCCAGGCCGGCCAGCGCCTCTTTAAGATGGTAGCCCCCTTTATACGAGAACTGAACCAGAACCTCTCCCTCATCGCCCGGCCCGGCCAGACCCCCTGGGGCTTGCTCCGCATCGGTTCCCCCGTGGAATTCGGGAAGAAATACCTGCCCACCATCTGCCAGAGCTTCCGGGAAAAATACGAAAACGTATCCTTCCACCTGAGCCTCACCGAACCCCGGGCCCTGCTGGAAATGCTGGGCAAGGGCGAATTGGACGTGGCCCTGGTGGATTATTTCCCGGACCAGGACACCTTCCCCGGCATCAACA
>JAKSBM010000469.1 GCA_022361135.1 Desulfobacterales bacterium
TCAAGGCCCTGCGGGTTCCCCATGTGAGGGGACGGTGGGGGGAAATCACCCTGCGCCGGGCCGCCGAGCTTTCGGGCATGGTCAACCATTGCGATTTCGTGGAGCAGATGACCGATGGTAAAACCGGCAAGGGCAGCCTGAGGCCGGACATGGTCATCACCCTACCCGGGGACCGGAAGATCATTGTGGATTCCAAGGTCCCCCTTTTGGCCTACCTGGATGCCCTGGAAGCCCGGGACGAGGCCACCCAAAAGGCCTGCATGGAAGACCATGCCCGCCAGGTGGCCACCCATATCCGCCAGCTGTCATCCAAAAAATATACCCAGGCATTTTCCCCCACCCCGGAGTTTGTGGTCCTTTTCGTACCCGGGGAGAATTTCTTTTCCGCCGCCCTGACCCATCGCCCCGACCTCATCGACAACGGGGTGGAAAAGGGCGTAATCCTGGCCACCCCCACCACCCTCATCGCCCTGTTGAAAACCGTGGCCTATGCCTGGCAGCAGCAGCGTTCCCATGAAAATGCCCAGGAGATCCGGGATCTGGGTGCCCAGCTCTACCAGCGATTGTCCACCATGGGGGATAACCTGGGCCGTTTAGGCCGGGACATCGAGCGGTGTGCATCCAGTTACAATAAGACCGTGGGCACCTTGGAAAAGCGGGTCATGGTCCCGGCCCGTAAACTCACCGATTTGGGCGTATCCACCCGGGAAATGCCCGTCATCCCCGGTATCGACCCCGGCCAGACCCCCATCCGTCCCTTAAAAGGAGGAGAGAACCATGAGATCAAAACCGGTTGAAATTTCCCTGCTGACCCTCTTTCTCATTCTGATTTGTCTTTTCACCGGGTGTGATTTTAATGGGCAAAAGCCGGCCGAGACCCCCAAGCCGTCCCTGGTGAAATTGAGCCCGGGCCAATATCCGGCCTTTTTGGATGGCTTTGATTACAAGGGATTGATTCCGGCCATGGAACAGAGTCTGGCCTATTACCGCCGGGTACCGCCCAAGCGGCGCTATTCATTTGGCGGGGATGTTTATACGGCCGAGCACATGATCCGTTCCCTGGAGGTCCTGACCACTTACCTGGAACGGAACCCCTCCACCCGGGCCCTGGATAATTTCATCCGGGACCAGTATCTGGTTTATGCCTCGGGGTTCAACCAGGATCCCGGCGTTCTCTTCACCGGTTATTACGAGCCCACCTATTGGGGCAGCCGGGCGGACGACGAGCGTTTCTCCCATCCCCTTTACAGTTTGCCTTCGGATTTGATTCAGGTGGATTTGTCCCGGTTCGGTGAAAAGTACAAGGGGCTGGGCAAGATCCGGGGGCGGGTGAAGGAAAACCAGGTGGTACCCTATTTTACGCGGGCTGAGATCAACGCCAACCCCGCCTTCCAAGGGGAACCGGTCCTCTGGCTGGAAAACCGGGTGGACCGTTTTTTCCTGGAGGTCCAGGGCAGCGGCCGCATCCAGACCCCGGAGGGGGAGATCCTGCGGGTTCACTATGCCGGATCCAACGGGCAGGCCTACCGTTCCATTGGACGTTACCTCATCGAGCAGGGAGAAATCCCCAAGGAAAAAATGTCCATGCAGGCCATCCGGGACTGGCTGGAGGCCAACCCCGGGCGCATGGATGAAATCCTCCACCACAATCCCAGCTTTGTCTTTTTCAAAACCGAGGAGGGGGGCCCCTACGGCTGCCTCAATGTTGCCCTCACCCCGGTGCGTTCCATTGCCACCGACCCCAAGGCATTTCCCCGGGGGGCGTTGGCCTTCATGCGCACGGCCCTGCCCGATGCCCGGGATCTTTGGGACAGGGGGGATGGAAGTCTGGACGGCCCCAAGCGGGAGGACTGGCCCCGTATTTCCCTCTTTGTCATGAACCAGGACACCGGCGGTGCCATCAAGGGGCCGGGCCGGGCCGATATCTTCTGCGGTAACGGCGGCTGGGCCGAATTCACAGCTGGCCACATGAATATCCGCGGCAGCCTCTACTTCCTGGTGCTGAAACCCTGATCCCATAGGACGGGGCTGGAATTGCCAAACACCGAGGTAGGGCACACAACCTCCCGGGGAAAACTCAGCCATGGATATGGCCGGAAATATGTGACATGGGAATCAAACCCGGTGTGTCGATGTCCGTAAAAAAGACATGTCGCCGTGAATTTACAGATTCCTTGATTGGAAAAGAGAGGAGAGCGCAATGAAGATGGTGATCATGGGGCCGGCCGGGAAAATGGGCCGGGCAATGGTGGCAGCGGTGGTGGCGGATCCGGAGTTGGAGTTGGCAGGGGCAGTGGCCCCTCCGGGCCGGGATTACCTGGGCCATGATGCCGGTGTGGTGGCGGGCCTGGGACGATGTGTGGACGTGCCCGTGACCCATGATCTGGACGGGGTCCTGCCCGGGGCGGATTGCCTGCTGGACTGCACCAATCCGGCCACGGCCATGGCAGCATTGGATCGCTGCCTGGCCCACGGTGTCTCCTTTGTCACCGGAACCACGGGCTTTTCGGCCCAAGGGCGGGCGCGGCTGGAGGCGGCCGGTGAAACCATCCCCGTCATTCTGGCCTACAACACCTCCCGTCTTTTCAATCTGCTCTTTGATGCCGTGGGCCAGGTGGCCGCCAAACTGGGGCCGGAGGTGGACGTGGACATCATCGACATGCACGACAACCAAAAGGTCGATGCCCCCAGCGGCACGGCCAAGGAAATCGCCGCCATTGTGGGGCGGGAGCTGGATTTGCCCCTGGAAACGGCCACCTGCGGCCGGCGGGGCATGGAAGCCCGGCAACCGGGTACCCTGGCCTTTAACTCCATTCGCTCCGGGGGCTATCCCGGATCGGTGAAGGTGATCTTCGGCCTGGAAAATGAAAAATTGGAACTCTCCGCCTCGGTGTACAACATGGAGACCTATGCCCGGGGCATGGTGGATGCGGGGCGATATCTCAAGGACAAGGGGCCGGGATGGTACGATTTAAAATCGGTGTTCGGCATGTGAAAAAGAGCGGTTGGCTGCCGTACAAATTCCAGCGCTAGGTCGAGCATTTGCCTGTCCGGCTCCGGCCGGGGCAGGGTGACGGCGGTTTGGACGGCCCCAGGCGGGATGACCGGCCCCCTCTGTCCCACTTTGTCATGAACCAGGACATCGGCGGTGCCATCAAGGGGCCGGGCCGATATCTTCTGCGGCAAAGGCGGCTGGGCCGAATCCACGGCCGGCCACATGGATATCCGCGGCAGCTTCCATTTCCTGGTTATGAAACCCTGATTTTCCTGAACGCCCACCCGGGGTGTTTTCATCCTGTCATTTCCGTCCAAAGGGCGATACACTGGGGGGAAATGATTGGCATTTTCACCTGCCCGCTCCGGGCGGTGTATCTTTCTTTTCCCCGGCATCCCATCTGATTTTGACCCATCCTCCCCTGTGACATCGTCCCCCTTACGTAAGGCAGTTTGTCCTGGAATTCCACGTTTTTCCCTTCGGTTTTCCGACCATGTCGTGGATTGGGAACATTCCCCAGCCAATCCCCAACTTGAGGAGTGATTATGAAGAAGATCGTGCTCATTATCTGCCTCTGCCTCATCCCGGTTTCCGGTTGGGGCCAGGGGTTTGAACGGGTCAGCGACATCCGGGCCTTTTGCGATGAATTCATGGACCAGATCGTCCGGGCGGATTTCCAGGCTGCCTTTGATTCCACCAAATCCTTCTGGCCCGTCCCCGAGGTGGAAGTCGACGGGATTGTCAACCAGGTCAAGCAGCAATGGCCCTTGATGGAAAACCGGTTCGGCAGCTCCCTGGGGGCGGAATGGATCCGGGGGAAACGCATCGGTGCATCTTTCTTACGCTATTATTTCCTCCACAAATTTGAGAAGCACGCCATCCAATGGCAGATGGATTTTTACAAGCCCCAGGATTATTGGATCATCAACGGGATCACCTTTGAGGTGGATCTCAATCCCCTCTATGAATAATCGGAATACTTGGATCCATTGATGGGGGATACCCTCTCCCCGGACGCCTTAAAGGCGCTGGATCAGATAGACAAACAGGGGAATGGGGCTGATATCCTTGAGTTGGAAAAACCGGGGGAGCAGCTCCCGTTTTTTGGGGCTGTCCTGGATGGGTGACAGATAGAGTGTTCCCTTGGCATTTGAAGGTGCCGTGGACAATAGTCGGGCCAGGGCAGGGTAGTGGGACGGTGGCAGGGTTTCCCCCAGAAGAAAGTTGCCCGTTATTTCCAGGCGGTCCAATTGGGTATTGATATGGCACATTTTTTCAAATGCCCGTTCCACTTTTTCTTTGGTTACGGGTTTGCCAATGGCTTTAAGGGTGGCCGGATCCGGGGATTCAAATCCGATGTTGATCCAGCTTTTAAAGGGGAGGGCGTTGATGGCCTGCAAGTCCTCCCAGCTGGTGTTGAGCAGGGCGTCCACACTGCCGAAACAGAAGAGGGAGGGGGCGTCGTCTGCATCCATGCCAAAGGCCTTGGCCGCTTCCATGGCTGCGATGATGATGGTGTCGGCCCCGGCGGCCAGGGCATCGTGGTGTCCCAGAAAAAGGCTGTTCTGGTTTTTGAGTTCAGGGCCGTAGAATGCCTTCAATGCCTGGATCTGTTCACGGATATCATCCAGGGGGCGGGGGGAAAACCGGCACCGGCTTTTCACGCAGCAAAATTCGCAATGGTAGAGGCAGCCGTCGGCAATGGTCAGGGGAATGACCTCGTAATCCACATGGCGGGTATCCGGAGGCAGGACAGAAATTCGGCCCCCGATGATGTGGTGGAGGGCTTCGGTGCTTTGGAGAAGCTCTTGGTCGTTATTCTGGAAAATGGCCTCCAGCCCGTCACGCCGAAGGGGCGGGATTCCCCCGGGTTGGTTCAGGACGGAATAAATATCGGCGTACAATTGGGCCCAGGCGGCAAAGGCAGACATGATCCGTGGATCCGAGGTGTATTTGACCTCCCACACCGGGTTACTGGGATAGGGGAGGTTGGGAAGATAATATTCCCCCATCCAGGAGATCAGTCCAGTGTCGCCGCTCTGGTCTCCCACGGCATAATAGACCCAGTCATTTCCCTGGGTACGTTTGAGCTGTTCCGCGGGATGGGGCCAGTCCGGGGAAAGCCCCCGGATGAATTTGATTTCCCCCTTGAGGTTGAAACGGAATTCCCAGTCCCGGGTTTTGATCTCCGAGTAGGTTCCGTACTTCAAGGGGAAACCTTTCCTTTGGACGATTTTAGATTTTTGAATCCGGGGGGCAAAGGTGAACTGGGGGATCATGGCAACCTCCTTGTGTTACAGGGATTAGGGGGCATGGGGAACCGATGTCGGCCTGAAATCGACTCTATCCAGGGCCGAGGAAAATGGCAATCTTTCTTTGGTCTTGGCCTGTGGGAGCCGGCCCGGCATGCCCCGGTGATTTGGATATCCCCTTGACTCAAGAATCCCTGCTGGTATTTTAGGAGCGTATTCGATCTTTATTTTGAATTTCACTAAAAATTAACAGGGACCGGATGGAGACGCAGGAATCCGGTCGGGATCAAGGGAATATGGCAGAGAAGAAAAAGGCGTATTATAAAATATCCACCCTGGAAAAGGGACTTGAAGTGATTGAACTTCTGGCCCGGGAAAAACATCTTTCGGTGACGGAAGTGGCCCGGCACCTGGGGCAGAATCGCAGTGCCAGTCATCGGTTCCTGGCCACCCTCCATGAATTGGGATATGTGCTCAAGGATGAGCAGTCCCGGTATCGCCTCTCCCTGAAATTCTTTGAAATTGCCAACCGCATCGACGACATCGACCAGGTGCGCACCACAGCCCGCCCCTTCATGCGGGAACTCTCCGCCACCCACGGCGAAACCGTGAATCTCGGGCGCATCGAAGGGGACGACGTGGTTACCATCGACACCATCCCCGGCACCGAAGTTATTAAATTTGAGTCCCGCATCGGGGAGCGCTCCCCGGCCCATTCCCTGGGCATGGGCAAATCCATCCTCTCCTTCCGCCCCTTACCGGAGCAGGAGGCCTATATAGAAACCGCAGCCTTTGTCAAACTCACGGAAAAGACCATCACCACCAAGACCGCCTTTCGCAAGGAGCTGGACCGGGTCAAGTCCAGGGGCTATGCCATGGACGATGAGGAGTGGAGCCTTGGGTTGCGCTGCGTCTCCATTCCGGTTTTCAACCGGGACTGTCCCTCCTATGCCATTTCCGTTTCAGGGCCGGCCAGCCGAATGACCCCGAAAAAGGTGGAGGCGGTGCGGTCGGATCTGTTGCTGGTGTCCAAAACCCTTGCCATTAAACTACAATCCTGACCGATCTTGAGAATAAATACCCCATTGCACCGCTGTAAATATTGGAAAAGAGGTCGGTGAAAACCGGTTGGTAATCCAGGGCGCTGCAGTGAAAAAGTGTAATGGTTTCAGGGGATAATCTTCCCTCAAAAATATGGGTGAAAAGGAGTAAATAAATCCTTGACACCCTTTTTTAGTTTTTGGTATCGTGTCACAAATAAAGATTAATTGTAACAAATAATGAACACACGGGGCGCAAAACCCCATAAAATAAGACACAATACCAAATTGAACAGCAGATGCAGCACCCCCGACCCCTTCCCTACGCTTGGCGTTTCATCCCCCCGGGAGCAAAGCGCCGGGTCTCATCCTGAGGTTTAATTTTACCCCATAA
>JAKSBM010000335.1 GCA_022361135.1 Desulfobacterales bacterium
GGTGGATCCGGTGAGCCGCACCGCCCTGGTCCAACCCGGGGTGATCAACCTGGATCTCCAAGCCGCCCTGGCCCCCCACGGTCTCTTCTTTCCCCCGGACCCGGGGAGCCAGAAGGTGGCCACCATCGGAGGCAATGTGGCCAATTGCGCCGGGGGCATCCAGGGGGCCCGGTACGGGGTCACCAAAAATTATATCCTGGGGCTAGAACTGGTCCTGGCCGACGGCAGCATTGTCACCACCGGCCGGTTGAACCGCCAGGAGACCCTGGGCCCCAACCCCTCGGACATTTTCAACGGAAGCGAAGGCAGCCTGGCCGTGATCACCAAGGTCCTGGTCCACCTGGTCCCCAAGGCCCAGGCCGTGCGCACGGCCCTGGCTGCCTTCCCCTCCATCGACGATGCCGCCCGGTCCGTTTCCGCCATCATTGGCCGGGGCATCATCCCCACGGCCATGGAACTCATGGACCAGGCCATGCTCAGGGCCGTGGACGACTTCCTCAACATCGGTTTCCCCCGGGATGCCCAGGCCATCCTCCTCATGGAGGTGGATGGATTTGACACGGAGTTGGACCGCCAGCTGGACCTCATGGCAGAAACCTGCAAGGCCCACGGTGCCACGGACATCCAACGGGCCGCCAATGCCCGGGAACGGGACCGGCTCTGGCTGGCCCGGCGTTCGGGCAACGGGGCCCTGGGCCGCATCCGCCCGGCCTACATGGTCCACGATGTCACCGTGCCCCGGAACCAGCTCCCGGCCCTGCTCAAGGGACTGGAGCCCCTGGGGAAAAAATACGGCATCTTCATTGCCCAAATGGCCCATGCCGGTGACGGCAACGCCCATCCCCACATGCTTTTTTACCCGGATGAAGAGGGAATCCAGGACCGACTCCACCGGGCCACAGAGGAAATGTTCCGCCTGGCCCTTTCCCTGGGGGGTACCATCACCGGTGAACACGGGGTGGGCCTTGAAAAGCAGGCCTTCATGGGCCTTCAATTCTCACGCACCGACCTGGATTTCATGGAAGCCGTCAAAACCCAGCTGGACCCGGACGGACGCATCAATCCCGGGAAGACCTTCCCCGGACCAGATGACATTCCGCCCCGGGCCCCCAAGGAAATCCCGGCCCTGGATTCCCCGGCCCGGGTGGTGGAATTCATTCCGGACAACCTCTCCATTGAGGTTACGGGCAACCTGACCCTGAATCAACTATTTGACACCATCACACCCCAGGGGGGATGGCTCCCCCTCTGCCCGGCCACCCAGGGAGAATTCACCCTGGAGGAATTGGTATTCGGCGGGGCCCACGGCCACCAGGCCCTGGCAACGGGCAGTCTCAAGGAATTCATTTACGGCATGACCTTCACGCCCCAGGGTCAAACCGCGCCCATTTCCACCGGAGGTCACACGGCTAAAAATGTGGCGGGCACGGACTTCACCCGGATCCTGTGGCGCTCCGGGGGCCAACTGGGACGGATCAACACCCTCACCTTGAAGCTGTTGCCCATCCCCCAAGCCCAACGCCTCATGATCGCCCAATTTCCGGACCTGTCCCGGGCCAGCCAGACCGCGGCCAAGATATTCCAGACCCCCAGTTGCCTGTGCACCCTCAAGGCCCAGGTCCGCCCGGGGGAACCCGTCCGCCTCATCGCCGGCCTCATGGGCTCCAGCGCCCTGGTGGAGGCCCACACGGAACGCATTTCCCAAACCCTTCACAGGGAAGATCCGACGGCCCTGGTGGGCCTTTTGGACAGCCGGGAAGAACAGGATCAATTCTGGCAGGCCCACCTGCCCACGGAACCCTGCCTCTTCCATGGCCGGGGAAACCGGGCTCCCCTCCTCCAGGGGTTGGATCTGCCCGGGGACCTTATTTCCAAGCTCTGGTTGGACATTGATTTTGGATTTCCCCAGCTTCGCCTCCACGGCAACCTGCCCGGGGAAACCCAGGACCGGCTCATGGCTCAACTCAACACCGGGGCATACTTCCACGCCGGTCGCCCAAGCTGCCCGGAAACCTCCCCCATATTCAACCGCCTGTGTGCACTGATGAATCCCGGGGACACAAACCCGACTGGAGGAAAATCATGAAATCATCCATGGAAAACTGGGGGGAATTGCTGGACCGGATGCTGCGTTGCAACCGTTGCGGATTCTGCCAGGATGTCTGCCCCACCTACAAGGCCGGCCTGCTGGAAATGGACGTGGCCCGGGGCAGAATCCGAACCTTGAAGATGATCCGGGACGGGGAATTGGATCCCCTGGCGGACCGGGCCGTCCTGGAACAGGCCGACCAATGCCTTCTCTGCGGGGCCTGCACCGCCAATTGCCCCTCCACGGTGCCCACGGACCAGCTCATGCAGAAAACCCGGTCCCAGATCCTGTCTGCCAAGGGCTTTTCCCTCTTCCACAATCTCATTTACAGGGGGATGCTGGGCCCCCAGGAACGGCTGGAAAAAATCACCAGCCTGGTGGAAAAATTAGACCGGAGCCTCTGCCGACCGGGACTGCGAGACCAATGGGCCCGCACGGCGGCCGCCAAGGCCCTGCCCCTCATCTCCAGGGGATTGACCTATCTCCCCGATCCCATGGAGAAACCGGCACGGCGCCGGTCGGCCATCCGGGCAAAGGAAAACCAAAAAACACCCATTGCCTATTTCCTGGGTTGCGGCACCAATGTCTTTACCCCCCGGGTGGCCCAGGCCACGGTGAATATCCTGGAGAGATTGGGATTTGAACCTTCCATCCCCCGGCTCTCCTGTTGCGGGGGACCCCATTTTGCCGCCGGGGATATGGAAAAGGCCCGGCGCCTGGCCCGGAAAAATATAGAGAACCTGGCCGCCCTGGACCCGGAGACCATTGTCACCGACTGTGCCACCTGCGCCCATACCCTCGCCGACTATGCCGCCTTTTTCCCCACGGATCACCCCCTCCAGGCCACCATTGCCACACTGGCCCCCCGGGTCAAGGATTTAAACGCCTTCCTGGTGGAAGCCCTGGCAAGCCAAGCCCCACGGGAAAAAACAGGACAGCCCCCCCTCAAGGTCACCTACCACGACCCCTGCCACGCCGTCCGGGGCATGGGGGTCCAGGCGGAACCCCGGCAGATTATCCACGCCCTGCCCGGCCTGGAACTGGTGGAGATGGACGGGGCGGATTCCTGCCGCGGCGGGGCCGGTTCCTATGCCTTCCGCCATCCGGCCATGTCCCAGAAAATCCTGGACCGTAAAATCCAGGCCATTGCCGAGACCGGGGCTGACATCCTGGCCACCTCCTGCCCCTCCTGCACCCTGCAACTGGGGGCGGGCCTGCGCCGGGCCGGGCTTTCCATCCCCGTCCTCAATCCCGTGGAACTGCTATGAAAAATACGGGTTTTAAAACCAGTCCCCCCATGGTAAAAGGCCGATTCAGTTGGGGGCAAGGTACCCGACAGATATCCCAGACATCCCATATGGTGTGCCGTCAATGTTGCGGCCATCCCTTGTGAATAAGGAGCGTACACTATGAGCGAAATGACATTCCCCAACATGGTCACCCTGACCCAGGCATTTGAGAATTCCCCCCTGGAAAATCCCGCCCAATACCTGGAAGAAAAATTGGCAGCCATGGACCTCCCCTCCCGGATCAAACCCGGCCAGACCGTGGCCATCACCGCGGGCAGCCGAGGAGTAACCGACATGGTTCCGGTCATCAAAACCCTGGTGTCCCAGATGAAGGCCATTGGGGCGGAGCCCTTTATCTTTCCCTCCATGGGTTCCCACGGCGGGGCCACGGATGAAGGCCAGGCCGGTATCCTGGAGGCCCTGGGCATCACCGAGGAAAGCTGCGGTGCCCCCATAAAATCATCCATGGAAACCGTCCATCTGGGAGAAACCGTCCGCGGAATCCCTGTCTACGTGGATGCCAATGCCCATGGGGCCGATCACATCGTCGTGGTTAACCGGGTCAAACCCCACACCGATTTCGAAGGGGAAATCGAATCCGGCCTCACCAAGATGATGGCCATTGGAATGGGCAAACAAAGGGGGGCGGAAACCTACCACAACGCCATCCTGGAATACGGCTACTACGATACCTTTACCACGGTGGTGGACGTGATCCTGGAAAAAGCACCGGTGACCCTGGGGGTCGGCATCGTGGAAAACCAGCTTGACCGGACCGAAGAGATTGGCGCGGCCTGGGGCGAGGATATCCCGGCCCTTGACCGCAGCCTCCTGGCCAAAGCCAAATCCGTATTTCCCAGGCTTCCTTTTGATTACCTGGACCTGCTGATCGTGGATGAGATGGGCAAGGATATCAGCGGCACGGGCATGGACCAAAATATCATTGCCCGCACCGTGA
>JAKSBM010000596.1 GCA_022361135.1 Desulfobacterales bacterium
CCCTCCAAGAGGGTACCACCATCAATACCACTCCGGCGACCAACAAGCTGGGGGACGGAAAGCTCCAGCTGACACCGGATGATGACGACGACCCCGGCACCACTGACCTGTCCCCCCATGCTGCCGGTTTTTCCAACCTCTCCCAGGGTACCATTTCCGTCTGGTTTAAAACCGATGCAAACGACGACCACATGACCCTGATCAGCCTTTCCGATT
This sequence comes from Desulfobacterales bacterium, assembly GCA_022361135.1. The sequence continues at coordinate 217 of JAKSBM010000596.1, forward strand.
CCAGCAATGGAAGCAACTTCATCCGGTTGGGCCTCATGAACACAGGTCAACTCACCTTTGAGGTCAGGGAAGGCGGATCCGACCAGTTTCTGGCATACGGCACCACCATCCTCAATGATAACCAATGGCATCACATTGCCGTCTGCATTGATGGCGGCGGAAACCGAATCTACGTAGACGGAGAACAGGCGACAGCGGCAAACGGCAAACTCTTCTATCCATACAGCGAGACACACGACGAATCCACACAGAAATTTTTCTCAACGGTTCCCAACCTTGATGCCATGCACATCGGCGCCCTGGAATACTCCCAGACCCTTGGCTGGAAATTTGAAGGGTTCATCGATGATGTCCGCATCTACAACCGGGGGTTGTCCCAAGGGGATGTAAATGAACTCTATCTTGCCGCAAACGCAGCCCCGGAAATCACCAGCAACGGCGGAGGGGATACGGCAGAAATCAAGCTCCCCGGGAACAGCCAGAGCGTGACTACCGTTACCGCCGATGATGCCAACGGGGATACCCTGACCTACGGCATTGATCCCGGCGGGGCCGACAGCAGCGCCTTTTCCATCGAAGCTGACAGCGGGGAACTCTCTTTTATCACCCCTCCGGACTTTTCAAACCCCACCGATGCAAACGGCGACAATACCTACGAGGTCATTGTAACGGTCAACGACGGCAACGGCGGATCCGACTCCCAGACCCTCCTTGTCAAGGTCAAGGATCCGGAGATGCTGATCTATCCCGACTCCTACGGAGAATCCAATCCCTATGAATGGATCAAACAGGTCCAGTTCGGCACCATTGACCATACCAGTGGGGCGGAACCCGATGGATATGGGGATTATACCAGCCAGAGGACAGAGATCACCCCGGGTCAGACATTGGACCTTTCCGTCTCCATCCAGACCCGGCACGAGAATAATGACTACTATTATCTCTGGGCTTGGATCGATTGGAACAGGGACGGGGACTTTGAAGACGACGGAGAGTCCTATGAACTGACCAAAGGGTTCGATTTGAGCACCGATCCCCACACCATTTCCATCACCGCTCCGGCCGATGCCGCCGTGGGCACCATTGCCATGCGCATCACCCTCAAGGGCGGGGGTGCCCCCCCCACCTCAGACGAAATCTTCGGCGGTGGAGAAGTGGAAGATTATGCCATTAAAGTCGTTGCCCCCAACAGTCCTCCGGTCCTCACCCCCATCGGCGACCAATCCGTTAATGAGCACTACGCCCTCAATTTCACGGCAACGGCAACCGACCCGAATTCTCCCGGAGACACACTGACCTACGCCCTGGATTCAACATCCGTTGCCGCCGGCATGACCATTGATGCTTCCACCGGACAATTCTCCTGGACCCCCGGCGAACTTCAGCAGGGGAATCACACCGTCACCATCACCGTAACGGACGACGGCAACGGCAACCTGTCCGACAGCGAAACCTTCACCATCACCGTCAACGAGACCAATACCACGCCGGTGCTCCACTTCATCCCAGACCAATCCATTGACGAACATGACACCCTCAACTTTATTGCCACGGCAACGGATTCGGATGATCCGTCAAACACCTTGACCTTTAAGCTGGATGCCACCTCCCTCGCAGCCGGCATGACCATTGACACCGCCACCGGTGAATTTTCCTGGACACCTGGAGAACTGCAGCAGGGCGATCACACCGTCACCATCTACCTGACCGACGGCGACTTTGCCACCCTGTCGGTGAGCAATACCTTCACCATTACCGTCAATGAGACCAACAGCGAACCCGTTCTGGCCGCCATCGGCAACCAATCCGTTAACGAACATGACGCGCTCACCTTTACGGCTACGGCAACCGACTCGGACGATCCAACCAACACATTAATTTACACCTTGGACCCCACATCCGTCGCAGCCGGCATGACCATTAACGAAACCACCGGTGAATTCTCCTGGACGCCCGGCGAACTGCAGCATGGAAATCACACCGTCACCATCACCGTGACAGATAACGGCGACGGCAACCTGTCCGACAGCGAAACATTCACCATCACGGTGAACGAGACCAATGCCACTCCTGTGCTGGCCCCCATCGGAAACAAATCCGTTGACGAACATGACACCCTCAACTTTATTGCCACGGCAACGGATTCAGATGATCCGGCAAACACCTTGACCTTTAAGCTGGATGCCACCTCCCTTGCAGCCGGCATGACCATCAACGCAGCCACCGGGGAATTTTCCTGGACACCCGGAGAATTGCAGCAAGGAGATCACACCGCAATCATCTACGTGACCGACAGCGACTTTGCCACCCTGTCGGTGAGCAATGCTTTTACCATCACCGTCAATGAGACCAACAGCGAACCCGTTCTGGCCGCCATCGGCGATCAATCCGTCAACGAACATGACGCGCTCACCTTTACGGCTACGGCAACAGACTCGGATGATCCAACTGACACATTAGCTTACACCTTGGACCCCACGTCCGTCGCAGCCGGCATGACCATTGACGAGACCACCGGAGAATTTTCCTGGACACCCGGCGAACTGCAACAGGGAAACCACACAGTAACCATCACCGTGACCGATGACGGCACTGGAAACTTATCCGACAGCGAAACATTCACCATCACCGTTGGTGAAATAAACACAGCTCCGGTGCTGGACGCCATCGG
>JAKSBM010000429.1 GCA_022361135.1 Desulfobacterales bacterium
AAGGCCGACTGGGAAATCATCTCCGGCCTGGCCCGGCGCATGGACCTGCCCGACCTGGTATTCGACACCGTGGAAGATCTGTGGAACTTCCAGCTGGACGGCACCGGCGTCTCCATCGACGACCTGGCCCAGAAGGGCATGGTCACCCTGGCGGACAAACCCCGCTACCTGGACTTTGACGACTATAAGTTCGGTACGGAAAGCGGAAAGATCGAAATCATTTCCAAGAAGTGGGAAGATGCGGGTGTTCCCTCCCTGCTTCCCTACGAAAGCCCGGCCAAACCCGGTGAAGGGGAATACAGTCTCACATTTGGTCGCTGTGCCCTGCACACCCAGGGACACACCGTGAACAACGCCCTGCTCAACGAGCAGATGAGCATCAACCCCGTGTGGATCCACACCGATGAAGCCGCCAAACTGGGCATCAAGGAAGGGGACACCGTCTACGTCACCAAGGACGGCCACACCGAAAGCTCCATTGCCAAGGTCACGGACATGATCCACCCCGAAGCCGTTTTCGTCATCCACGGTTTCGGCCATAGACTCCCCGTGGAAAGCCGTGCATTCGGCAAGGGCCTGTCCGACCAGCACCTCATGCAGGGCGGACTGGAAATCTGGGACAAGGCCGGCGGCGCCATCGCCTACCAGGAACACTTTGTAACGGTTTCCAAAACCAAGCCCTGATTTCATAATTCACTCTGAAACCCAGAGCCTGTTCAGAACAAAACCCCCCGGCCTGCCATGCAGTCCGGGGGTTTTGTATTTCACGGGGTTGGTGGGCCTACAACGATTCTCCAAAATATGTTCCGAAACCATGGACAAAATTTGCCATCACTTTAAGCTATCGTATGTATAAAGTTTGGCCCATTCAATGGAGCATTATTTTAAATTTGCCAATCACACCCGGGGGATCAGGTGATGGCAGCGGAATCTTCCTCCCCCCGCCAGCACCGGGTTGGGAAGAAAACGGTCGAATCTCAAGGGCAAAGGCCCCAAAGCCCCAATTCCCATCATTCAATGGTTTTAAATTTGTCCCCGTGGGCGGCGCAGACCGGGCAGGCGTCGGGGATTTTCTTGTCCGTCACATAACCGCAGACCTCGCAGATATGGTAGGCCTTTACCGTATCATTGATGAGATGATAAATGGCCCGCTCGTAGAGCTTCATGTGGGTGGCCTCGGCATCCCGGGCCTGGGAAAAGGCCAGGGCCGCCGTCGTATCTCCGTCTTCCTCGGCCGCCTTGATGAAATCCGGGTATTGGTTTTCACTCACGGACTTTTCCTTCTTAAAGGATTTTCGCAGATTGGTGTCCGTATCCTTGACCAGAAGATCCCGGACCAGATTCATGTTTCGCAGGGCATGGATCTTTTCCGCCTCGGCAATGGCCCGGAACAACAGGGCAATCTGGGGGACATCTTCCTCTTCGGCCTTTTCGGCAAATGCCAATAATCTGAAATAGGCCTTGGCCTCCCCCACAAAGGCGGCGTGGATGTTCTCCTTGGTTCTCTTTTTCATGGAATTCTCCTGTAAAGCGGAATGGACGGAATGAAACCGGCGGGAGGCGGACTCCCAATCCGTTGGAATATATGGAGAAATTATACGATATTTCCACGAAAAAGGGGACATGAAAAATATTGACAAAGGCCGGGCTCCTGTCCTACGATTTCCCAAATCGGTGAATGGCTCCCCATTCTTATATCCCGTTTTTCCGTTTCATCTTTTTCAAACCCGCTGCCCGGATGATGTCAGTCGCCTCACCGAAACATCGGTATCTTTTTTTCTGTTTCACTTCCCCAACAAAGGAGGGAAATCGTGAAGGATCAAGGTTCAAAACGTCGTGTATGGGTCATTGTCACGGCCCTGCTCCTCCTGGGGGTTGCCCTGGCCGTTCCCATGGAGATGACCTCCCGCACGGAATTCTGTGTGAGCTGCCATGAAATCACCCCCCACAAGGCCGAGCTGGAAAAATCCAGCCATGCCCTGGACAAGGACAAAAACCCCATCCAATGCCGCCAATGCCACATCCCCCACGGCCTGGGTCCCAAATTCCTGGCCGTGAAGGTCATGGGGCTCAAGGATCTCTGGGTCCACTATGTGGAAGCACCGGAAGGATTGGATCGCAGGGCCGGACAAATCAAAGCCCGGCGCTATGTCCAGGATGACAATTGCCTGGTCTGCCACCCCAATCTCCTTGTCAATGTCAAGGACGAGCCCATTTCCGAACAGGGGCGACTCTCCCACGAGAACTATCTGGGTAAAAACGGCAAGGGCTGTCGAAAATGCGCCGAATGCCATTTCAACCTGGCCCATCTGCCCGACTTTGATCGCCGGTACGATTTCAATGCGAAATTCGCCGCAAAAATCCCCAGGGAAAAGGAGCGGAACTAATGGCTGAAGAAAAGAAAACCAAAGGCAAAATCTGGTA
>JAKSBM010000890.1 GCA_022361135.1 Desulfobacterales bacterium
GCCAACGGGTGATGATCGCCATGGCCATTGCCTGCAACCCCAGCCTCCTCATTGCCGACGAACCCACCACGGCCCTGGATGTCACCATCCAGGCCCAGATCCTGGATCTGCTCCTGGGCCTCCAGAGGAAAAAAGAGATGGCCCTGATCCTCATCACCCACGACATGGCCATGATCGCCGAAACCGTGGAAAACGTGGTGGTCATGTACGCCGGCCAGGTGGTGGAAAAAAACAGTTCAAAACAAATCTTCAACCAGCCGGACCATCCATACACCGAAGCCCTGCTCAATGCCCTGCCCGAGCGCAACGTTGATGCCAGGCGCCTTCCGGTAATCCCGGGTGTGGTTCCGGGGAAATACGACCGGCCCTCGGGCTGCCTCTTCCATCCCCGGTGCAGCTATGCCACGGATAAATGCAAAACCCAGCCGCCCCGTCTTTTCCACAACGCCGACGGATCTGCCGTGCGCTGCCACTACCCATTGACCCAGAAAGGGGGAGACCATGTCGCCTGAAAACCAAACCCCTGGAAAAAACCCCATCGTCGTTGGAAAGGATCTGACCCGGTATTACACGGTGAAGCAGGGTAAAATTTTCAAAACCAAGGCCACACTCAAGGCCCTCAACGGGGCCACCTTTTCCGTTGAAAAGGGAAAAACCCTGGCCGTTGTCGGTGAATCCGGCTGCGGCAAATCCACCCTGGCCCGCCTGATCACCATGATCGAAGCCCCCACGGCCGGGGACCTCCACATCGCCGGCATCCATGTGAACACAGCCACCCCGGAGGAACGGAAGGAACTCCGCTCCCGGGTCCAGATTGTTTTCCAGGATCCCTATGGTTCCCTCAACCCCCGGAAAAAGGTGGGCGCCATCCTGGAGGAACCCTTGAGCATCAACACCGACCTTTCCAAGGCGGAAAAAAGGGAAAAAGCCTTGGCCATCATGGCCAAGGTCGGCCTGAGCCCGGAACAATACAACCGCTATCCCCACATGTTTTCCGGGGGCCAGCGCCAGCGCATCGCCATTGCCCGGGCCCTCATGCTCAATCCCGATGTGGTGGTGGCCGACGAGCCCGTCTCCGCCCTGGACGTATCCGTCCAGGCCCAGGCCCTGAATTTATTCATGGACCTCCAGGAGGAACTCAACCTGGCCTATATTTTCATTTCCCATGACCTCTCCGTGGTCCGCCTCATCAGCGACGAAGTCATGGTCATGTACCTGGGCCAACCCGTGGAGCAGGGCCCCAAGGATGCGATTTTTGACAATCCCCTCCACCCCTATACCTTCGCCCTGCTGGCAGCCACCCCCCATGTGGACCCGGGCAGGCGCATCGGACGCATCCGGTTGAAGGGGGAACTGCCCTCCCCCCTGGATCCGCCCACGGGCTGCCCATTCCACCAGCGCTGTCGGTACCAGACCCAGGTCTGTAAGAATCAGATGCCGCCCCTGCGCCCCATGGAAGGACGGCTGGTGGCATGTCATCACGCCGGTAATCTCATTGGATAGCCGGAACCGGAAAGAACGAAAGGACCCTATAAAACCATGATACCGGAC
>JAKSBM010000655.1 GCA_022361135.1 Desulfobacterales bacterium
CCCCGGGGCGATACCAGCCGTTTGACACCATACAACCCCCATAAAATTTGGAGGAGCCTGTGTTAAAAAATGAAATTGCCTATGGTCAATTCCGGTTTGGACTGATTGATGATGAAAAAATAAAAAAAGATACCTTTCGCATGCGGTATGAAGTGTATGTGGACGAATTCGGATTTGAGAATAAAGAAGATCACCCCTCCGGTCTGGAAACAGATGATTTTGAAAACGATTCCCTTCATTTTGCCTGCCTTAATGAGAGCAACTCCGTTGTTGGAACCCTGCGACTTGTAAAAAATTCCGACCAGGGATTTCCCATTGAGCATGCCACCCACATTGATTTTCCCGGCACAATGCCGGACAGGGATCAAATTGGAGAAATTTCAAGGCTTACCGTGGCAAAGGATTTGAGGCGACGTAAAGAGGACGGCATCCATGGCGTGGAATCCTACCTGACCAAACGAGAAGGGGGGATACTCCCGGACGACGGGACCATACCCCAGGAAATGCAGGGCAGAAAAAATCCCATCATCGTCCTTGGGCTTTACCAGGTTATGTACCAGGAGAGCAAGCGCCAGGATATTACCCATTGGTATATGATTACCGAAGATAAAGTGTTCCATGCCTTGAAAAAGTATGATTTCCTTTTTAATAAAATTGGAGAACCGGTTTTTTATCATGGATGGCGAACCCCATATCTTGGGGTGGTTGAAGAAATTGAAAAAAATGTATTCCAAAGGAATCCAGGTATGTTCAAGGCCATGCTTTCTTCCCTTGAACCCGAATATTGTCCAAAGCTGACATAGACTCTTCTGTTTAGCCCGTTTTAAACGTTTGCTTCGCCCCCCCTTTCATTGGATTGGGGGGGATTTTTATTTGGATTAGTGAAATGGGAAACACGTTTTGTTAAAAGCTATGCGGCTTTCCTCTTGAACACCAGAAACCAGATGAGTCCGGCACATTGAAGGGCCGTGACCATTAAAAACGCAGTGCAATATCCCTGGGGGTGATATCTTCCCGGGCCTACCGGTTCCCATTGGTTGAGAATGCCGCCGATGGCCCATTGTACGGCAAAAACCGCCAGGAAAACCAGCATATTGATGCTGGTGGTCACCCGGCCGGACAGGTGGGAAGGAAACTCCAGGGTCAGGGCGGTGTAGGATAGAATACCCGAGGTGCCGAAGAATCCGAAAAATCCCATGAGAAGCAAGGTGGGTACCGGGGCATGGAAGGTGATGAGCATCTGCACCAGAATCAGGAGGGCCATGCCGGTGACGGCCGAGGTTCGAACGGGGATACCCCGCCGGGCCAGTCGTTCGGAAAGGCTGCCCAGAAAAATAAAACCAAAGACCATGGTGGCGGCGGACAAGGAGAGGGTGGTGGCCACGCTGTGGCGGTCCAGTCCGGCCACATCCCTGAGCCAGGGGCCGGCCCAGAGGCCCTGGAGGGAAACATACCCGGCCTGGGACAGGGTGGTCAGGGGGGCGATCTTCCAGAACACCGGGCTTTTAAACACCTGGATAATGCCTTTGATCTGGGTGCTGACAGGTTCTGGCGCAGGCCGGTTGTCGGTGCCGGGCACGATAAAGAGTACGGCCAGGGCCGTAATGATGCAGAGCAGCGCAAGTATCCAGAACAGCCCCCGCCAGTCCGTTATCCCGAGGGCCCATTCCACGGGCACGGTTGCAGCCAGGGCGCCGAGCCCCCCGGCCGCCATCTGAAACCCGTTCACCCGGGACAGGATGTCGGCAGGAAACCAGAGCACATAGGATTTGAATGCCGCCATCAGACAGGCCGACACCCCGAAGCCGATCAGGGCCCGGCCGGCAATCACCCCGGCCAGATTTTCCGATACCGCAAACAGGGCAGACCCGG
>JAKSBM010000763.1 GCA_022361135.1 Desulfobacterales bacterium
GCCAGGTGGTGGCGTCCTCCCCGGTATGGTACCAGGAGCCGGGTTTACGATGCTTAAAAGCAATGGGAAAATTGGCATCCCCACCGTCCACAATAAAGAGTTCCACAAAATGGAAACCCGTTTCCACGGTGATACTATTGGTACGCAACTGGGTGGAGGGATAATCGTCACTGGTAAAGGCGCCGGAATCCCGGACCTCACGGCCCCCGACACAGAGGCGGAAGTCTTGCCCCGTAATGCCGAAGGAATGGCTGCCCCCTTCCATGTAAAGGTAACCGGAGAAATAATAGCCCGTACCCGATCCGGTGAAATCCTGGGTCCCTTCCACGGCATCGTGGTCCAGGAAGGCGTTGAGGCTTCCCACACTGGAGCTGTACCAGGAAGTGTGTTCATAGTTCACCCGGGTGGCATCAAAGTTCAGCAGATCCTCCCCCGAAGCCAGGCGGGCGTCCAGGGCATCCAAAAGTCCCTGGTCGTCCAGATCGTCCCCCAGGCCCTGGACCACAATCCCCTTGAGCCCGGTGCCGTCGACGGGGGTTTCTCCGCTGTCCGCAATGGTTTCCCCGGCGGTTTCGTCGGGCTGGCGCAGGCGATAATAACCGCGGTTGCTGCCCGTATCCACAAATACCCATTCACTGCTGAAATCTTCCAGGGATTGGTAAAGGGGATTGGAAACGCCCAGGTCGGTGAAATCACTTTCCCCGGCCAGCCGGTATTGGACATCGGCCCGGGAATTATTCCCATTGCTGTATCGATCATTGTAATAGTGAAAGCTGATTTCATGGAGACCGCTGGAAAGGAATATTCTCTTTTCATTGCTCAGGGAACTGGCCGTGGTATAGCCGGTGAGGGAAATCCGCTGTCCGCCGATGTCCAGGGTCATGCGGTCGTTTCCGGCCAGGCGGAAGGTGTAGTCCCCCTCCTCCAGCCAGATATAGCCCTGGATACGCATGCCGGTTCGACCGGTATCCACCGTCCCTTCCAGGCTGGCAAAATCATCGTTGAGAAAGGTTTCCACGCTGCCGGCGCTCTGGCCCAGGCGGCCGGAAATGGCCATAAAATCCAGATCCGTGGCCGTGAATGTGGCCACCGGTGTGGATGTTTCCATCATATCCTGGAGGAAATCAAAACCAATGTTGCCCCCGTAAAGGTATTGGTAGCGGTAGAGATCCCCGGTGAGTCCGGTTTCTTCCCCGGCATTCAGAACTTCGCCCGGATCTTCCAGGGTATGGGTTTCACCCGAAGCATCGGTGAACACCAATTCAGTCCGTACGGTGTCATCGCCGTCGTACCAGCCCTTCACCCGCAGGGTAAAGTCGGCATCCTCGGTGGCGAGGATCAAATCCCTGCTTTCCCGTTCCCGGTTGAGATCGGTCCAGTCCACGGAAAGAAGGATTCGATCCCCTGTTTCCACACCGGCCTGGGTATCCACCACATAGTCCCCGGTCTGGCTGGCCACCAGGAGATCGCCCCCTGTGGACAGGGTGAATGTGCCGCCCTGGGTCAGGATCTGAACCCGGCCTTTGTCGGTTTCCTGGGTCATATCCCCCAGGGCCAGGGCATCGGTTCTGACCTGTGCCAAACCGGACTCATCCAGCCCTTCCAGGGTGTAAGTGAAAGCCCCTTCACTGTACTCTCCATCCACGGCCAGAATCCGTTTAATGAGATCCACATCCTTGGGGGCGTCATCGGTTTCAGTGAGATCATCCACCCCATAGTCAAAGAGAATGCCGTCGGAGGTTAAAAAGCTGATGTGCCGGTTATTCTTCGCAATGAAGAAATCCTTAATCTGGACCCAAACCCCACCGGAGAGCACCAGGTGGTCGTCCACCCGGTTCATGGTGAGTTCTGAAAATTCCTGGTCGATTTCCACCACGTCGGCCAGGCCGTCCTCGGCCTGGTTGTCAATGATGACCCGATCGCCCTGGGAAATCAGATATTGATCCTTGCCGGCACCGCCCATGACTTGGTCGATATTGTCCGCATCGGTATTGTCCGCTGCCACCCCGTTGGGAATGATGAGGTTGTCCTGGTCGTTGCCGATGAGGATGTTGGCATCTCCATTGCCCCGGATGGTGGTCAGGGTTTCCGGATTCAGGGAGGGCAGTGAAATGGCGCCCTGGGGAACGATTTCCTCCAGGAGCGTTTCCGTGGAATCATAGGAATCCCCCAGATTTCCGCTGGAAAGGTCCACGGACAGGAATTTGAATTCCCCCTGGCCGTTGAGCTGCCAGGTGTAGCCGTCCCGGGTGGCCACCTGGAGGCTGCGCACCGACGGATCGGTGAACCAATTTTCCACCACCACGGTGATGCCCGTGCCCAGGATATGGAGGTTGTCGCCCTGTTGCTCGCTGTGGGAGAGATCACTGCGGTCCATCTCCAGATAGAGGAGATTGTCCTTGGCCTGGTTTTCGCTATTGTCCAGGGTCACAGTGCGGGGCTCGTCTTCGGTTCCGGGCAGGAGGAAATAGGTATCCTTGCCCTCGTGGCCTGTGAGATGGTCATCCCCCTTGGCCGAGGAAAGGAGGTTGTCCCCGTAGCTGGCAATGTAGCTGTCGTCCCCCGGGCCGTCTGCAATGCGGGTTATCTTATATTCCGAAGCCAGATTCCGGCTGTTGTCTTCGTCCCTTGCCCCGTCATCAATGCCCCAGACATAGGTGGTGACGGTTTCCGGATCCACATAAAATTCCCGGCCGTCCTCGGGGTTGATGAAAACAATGTGGCGATGGTCGTCATCCACAAAATAATCTTCTATCTTTACCCCGGTGGTGGGCAGGCTGTCTTCGTCGTCCAATTGGGATGCATCGGCCACCAGCCAAAGGTCATTGTCCCGCTTGCCCAATCCAATGGTATCCACATCCCATCCATTGAGCTGGAGGGTGTCCATCTGACCGTCTGCGGCCTGATTATTGATGGTGATGATCCGGCCCTCTTCCAATTCGTCCAGATCATATACATCACCGCTTTCCCCGCCGGTCAATCTGTCGTTGCCGCCTGTTCCCGGGGCCATGTGGTTGGCGCCGTCGCCCCCGCCCAGGGTGTCGTCAAAGGCCGTACCAATGATACCCCGGTCCCCGTCGCCGGTGTCGGCGGTGACTCCGCTGTCGTATTGGCTGAAATCCAGGGAAGTAAGCACCAATTTGCCGTCCTCGTCCAGCCGGTAATGGTAACCGTCGGCGGTCATCACGTCCAAATGCCGGCTCTCTTCCGCGGCCCACCAGTCTTTAACCCTAACATTGGTGCCCATGGCGGTTTCGATGATGAGATCGTCCCCGTCTTGGCGGGTTTCTTCCAATTGGTCGTGGTCGAAATCAAAACGAAGGATGTCCAGCTTTCCGTCCTGGGCTGAATTGTCTATGGTAACCTCACCGCTGTCTTCCCTTAGCAGGTAAAGATCGGAGCCGGCCCGGCCCGAGAGAAAATCCTCCCCGCCGCCGCCAATGATGAGATTATCCTCGTCATTGCCGTAAATCACGTCGGCATAGTTGGATCCCAGAATCTCTTTCACCGTAAAAAGTTGATCGGAAAGATCCACCTCAACCCCCTGGTCTTCAGAGGCATAGTTCCGCTGAAAATCGGTGA
>JAKSBM010000799.1 GCA_022361135.1 Desulfobacterales bacterium
TACGGAGGACATGCGAACCATGGCGGTCTGGTTATCGGTGATGTTTACGCCGTCAACATAGCCCTCCAGGTGGGCGGCTTTTTCCCGTACGATTTCTGCATCAGCACCACGGGGAGGTCCGCATTCGGAAGTTACTGCCAATTGTCCAGATGCCAATACCTTTTCAAGTCTGCTTTCGGTCTTCATTATTGCAAATCCTCTCTGATAATTTTTCCGGGGCCAGATGCTCCGCCAGGTCTCCAATCCTTAGCTTCCATGAGTTCTTCGTAACGGTCCTGGATGCCCAGTTCCACCATTCTTTCCCAGATCAATCTCCAGGCACAGTCGGTCTCGGGTCCGATTTCGCACTGACCAAAGGAAGTGCCGCCGCAGGGGCCGTTCATCAGATGTTTGGAACAACGGGCGATGGGGCAGATACCGCCGGTAATGCCCAGAACACAATTGCCACAGCCTTTACACCGTTCGGCCCAGACGCCGGGGGCTTCGGAAGCGCCCATGAAACGGGTGTTCACGGCCGGGAATACCGGGATGTTGTAACGGGCGGCCACGGTCTGAACGCCACAGCCACAGGCCATGGATACGATGCATTCGGCACCTTCGATGACCGGAGCCAATTCTTCCACATATTCGGGGTCACACTGGCGTTCCAGGGTGATTTCCACGATTTCAACGTTTTTTCCCTGTTTCAGGCTGTCCAGGTGAAGGGCAGAGGCCAGAAGACCGACTTCCTTACGGCCGCCTGCGGAGCAGACAGTCACACATTCGTTACAGCCGACCAAAAGGATTTTGCCGTAGGGCTTAATATACTGGATGATTTCCTGTATGGGTTTTTGTTCTGCAGTTATCATTATTTTGTCTCCGAATATGTAGATTAGCTTGCGGCCTTACCGGCGTCCCTGGCAACTCTGGCAGGACTGGGGCCCAATTCTCTTATGGTTTCAGTAAAATCTTTGGCAACCTGGGCAAATTTCTCACCCATGCCGGCCGACATATGCTTCATGGCGACCCGTTCCGTTTCCCATCCAAGGTCCTCCAGGCATTTCTGAACCCGTTCAACCCGGGCTTTAACGCGCAGGTTGCCGTTTTTGAAATGACAGTCCCCTTCCAGGCAGCCGGCCACGTATACGCCGTCGGCGCCCTTTTCCAGGGCTTTCATGATATGGAGGGCATCCACTTTACCGGAGCACGGTACACGGATGATCTTTACATTGGAAGGATAGGAAATCCGTTTACTGCCGGCCATGTCTGCGGCGGTATAGGCGCAGTAATGACAGCAGA
>JAKSBM010000215.1 GCA_022361135.1 Desulfobacterales bacterium
ATCTCGGCCTGGAACGCCTCGATGACCTCGTCCGCCCCTGAGGCGATGCAGCCGGCACCGGCACAGATGGAGACGCAGGGGGCGTCCGGATCCCGTTTCGATAAAATATCCTGTCTGAAGGTTTCCAGTGCTTCAGGTGTGTTCAATTGGGTCATGTTTTCCCCCTACTCGTAGGATTTCAGCACGTCAGCGGTTTCCCCGGGCGTCATATTGCCGTGGGCCTTGCCGTCCACTTCCATGACCGGTCCCAGGGCGCAGCAGCCCAGGCAGTTCACGGTTTCCAGGCTGAATTTCATGTCCAGATCGGTTTCCCCGGGGTGGATGCCGGTCATGTCCTCCACCGTCTCCAGGACCCGTTTGGCCCCCCGGACGTGGCAGGCCGTGCCCATGCAGATGTGGACCTTGTGCCGGCCCTTGGGCACCACGGAAAAGGCCTTGTAAAAGGTGGCGATGTGCTGGACCCGGGCCAGGGGAACTTCCAGGCGTTCGGCCACCAGTTCCAGCATTTCCGGGGCCAGCCAGCTGTTTTGGGTTTGGATGTCCAATAAAATTTGAATGAGATTGGCGGGATCGGCGTCGTGGTCCTCTATGATGGCATCCACGCCGGCCATATCCAGCCCCAGCATGTCCGGCTCACAATATCCGTATTCCTTTTCCAGTCTGGCTGCACGACGATCGGTATCTTCCATGGCATTTCCTCCTTACAAGGCCGGTTCGTAACACTTTTCTCTGGTATTGAATCGGACCAGTCCCTGGCGGGACGAGGTCTTCATGTGCCGGGCCACCTCCGAAGGGCTCATGCCCAAACGGCGGGAGAGATCCCCGGTGGACAGGGAAGATGCGTCCAACAGCAGCATGATCTGGCTGAGGGCGAACTTCTCCTCCACGATTTCGTCGAACAAATTTTTTACTTCCCTGTCTTTAAAGAAAGCAGTGTATGCGGCCTTGGACTTTTCCGCAACCCTAAGTCGCTCCCGTTCCACCAATTTCAAATAGGGGACCAGGCGCAGGGCCGCCTGGAGTTTAAACCGGACCTGATCGGCGTCCATGCCCTCGGGATTTTCCCCGTCTTCCACCCACAGGGGGCCCAGGGATTTGATGCGCCGGGTGAATTCATCGGTCTTTTCCGCCAGCAATTGGCCGTCGGCCCCGGACATGAATTCAAGGGCAAGGCGGTCCGGATTGATCCCGGCCAGTTTCAGGATGCGCCGGGCCATCCAGGCCACGGCAAAGGCATCGAAATTCCCATGGGTGGTGTAATTGCACTCGGACA
>JAKSBM010000614.1 GCA_022361135.1 Desulfobacterales bacterium
ACCCGGGGAACCCAGGTAGAATCCACCGAATTCCTTACAGGCATCGGTGACTTCCTGGGAACGATTGCCCTTGGCCAGCATGATCATGGAGGCCCCTTCCTTCTGGAAGACGGGGACATAGGGATCCATGCGGCCGGCGGTGGTGGGTCCAAAGGAACCGGAGGCATGTCCGTCAGGGGTCTTGGCAGGCCCTGCATAGTAGATGATATGATTCTTGATATAGTCGGGCAGGCCTTCGCCCTTTTCATATCTTTCCATGAATTTGGAATGGGCAATGTCACGGGCCACGATGATCTTCCCGGACAAAGAAAGGCGAGTGGCAACCGGATATTTGGTCAATTCGGCCCGGATCTCGTCCATGGGACGGTTCAGGTCCACTTCCACGGCGGGTTTCATTTCCAATTCGCCCTTGGGCAGGTATTTGCCCGGATTTTCTTCCAGCTGTTCCAGGAAGATCCCCTCCTTGGTGATTTTACCCTTGATCTGGCGGTCTGCGGAACAGGAAACCCCGATGCCAATGGGGCAGGAAGCACCGTGGCGGGGC
This sequence comes from Desulfobacterales bacterium, assembly GCA_022361135.1. The sequence continues at coordinate 545 of JAKSBM010000614.1, forward strand.
AGGCGGACAACCCGGATGTCCAGGGCAAAATGCTTGCCGCCGAACTGGGCGCCCAATCCCAATTCCTGGGAGCGGGCCAAAACCTTTTCTTCCAGGTCAATGTCCCGGAAGGCCCGGGCTGTTTCAGCCCCTTCGGTGGGCAGGGAATCATAGTACCTTGCAGAGGCCAATTTCACAGCCTTGAGGTTGAGTTCAGCCGAGGTCCCGCCAATGACAAAGGCCACGTGGTAGGGCGGGCAGGCAGAGGTGCCCAGGCCCTTCATCTTATCCAGCATGAAATCAATGAGGATTTCTTCGGAGTTGAGGACGGCCTTGGTCATCTGGAACAAAGAGGTTTTATTGGCGGATCCCCCCCCCTTGGCCATGAAAAGGAATTTATACTCATCCCCCTGGATGGCGGCAATGTCCACCTGGGCCGGCATATTGGATTTGGTGTTCACTTCCTTGTACATGGTCAACGGCGCATTCTGGGAATACCGCAGATAATTCTGGGTATAGGCGGCAAAGGCCCCACGGGCGAGTTCTTCTTCGTCGTCGGACCAGGTCCAGACCTGCTGGCCCTTTTTGCCCATGACAATGGCCGTGCCGGTGTCCTGGCACATGGGATAGACTTTTTCAGCGGCGATGGCGGCGTTTTTCAGCAATTCCAGGGCCACGTACCGGTCATTGTCGGAACTTTCCGGATCGTCAATCACCGCCTTGAGTTGTTTGAGATGGTCCACCCGATAAAGATGGGCCACATCCTTGAAGGCAGCAGCAGATAAGAGTTGCAGCGCTGCCGGTTCCACCATGAGGACTTCTTTTCCCTCAAATTCCTTTACCCGTACATGATCCTTGGTGAGGAGACGATATTGGGTGGTGTCATCTCCCAGGGGGAACATGGGTTCGTACTTGAATTCAGTCATTTTTTCACCTTATGCGCAAAGACAACAGGCAGCGGTATCTATCCCCGCTGCCTGTTGCTGCTGTTTCATTGTGCTAACTTAAATGCCGATCCGAAAAATCAATGGGGATCGGCATCCCATATGATTCTGGTTAAATTACTTAACTTATTTAACCAGGGCCATTTTACGTCTCAAAAATGCGATCTGGGTCTGATGGGGCAGATCCTTGGGACAATAGTCTTCGCAACCCAGCAGGGTCATGCAGCCAAATACGCCGTCGTCATTACCCAGGACTTCGTAGAATTCTTCGTCGGTCCGTTTGTCACGGGGATCCATGTGATACCGGGCCAGACGCATGAAACCCACGGCGGACAAAAAGTCAGGACGCATGCGCTTGGTGGCGCAGGCGGAAACACAGCAACCGCATTCCACGCAGCGTTCCAGCTCGTAGATCTCTTCGGCCACATCCGGGTCCATTCTTTCTTCCAGCTTTTCGTAGTTCACCTCATCGGCATTGATGTCATGGATCCAGGATTCCACTCTTTCACTCATGGCGCGCATGAATTTGCCCGTGTTAACGGAAAGATCGCCGATGAGCTCAAAACCCGGCAGGGGCAAAAGGGTGATTTCACCATCTTCAAACTTGGTGGTCAGGGTACGGCAGGCCAAATCCGGGGCGCCGTTGATGACCATGCCGCAGGAACCGCAGATACCGGCCCGGCAGATGAAGTCAAACTGCAAGGAGGGGTCCTGGTGCTCTCTGATGTCATTGAGGGCAATGAAAATTGTCATCCCAGGGGCTTCGGTCACTTCATAGGTAACCATGCGGGGTTTGTCCCCCGGCTTCTGGGGATTATACCGAAAAATGTGGAATTTTAAGATTCTTCCCTGGTCGCTCATTATTTGTACCCCCTTCCGATACGTTCGTTTTTCCCTTTGAATTTGTCCGGAATGGTCAACGGGTTCAGCATTTCCTGCATTTCAAACCGATCCGCTGCGGGATTGTCCTTTTTGATCTGATCAATCTCGGCCACCCGTTTTTCCGTATCCGGGTGGTGGATGGTGTTGTCCACGCCGTATCCACGGGATCCGGGAGGCATTTCCATCTTCATGATATCCAGATCTTCATAGGAGATTTCCGGCAGGTCGGCATCGTCGTCCTTCCAGGTGGTCAGGGTCCGTTTCAACCAATCCCGGTCGTTTCTTTCGGGATAGTCTTCACGGGCATGGGCACCGCGACTTTCGGTTCTCAGCATGGCGCCGTAGGCCACACACTGGGCCAGCTTGATCATCTTGGGCACGCGGATGGCTTCCACCAGCTCGGGGTTGGAGGAGGAGATCCGGTTGCGCAGGGCAATGTTCTTGGCCCGCTGGTTCAGCACCTTGAGTTCTTCAACGGCCTTTTCCAGATCTTCGCCGTTTCTGAAGATACCCACCTTGTCCATCATGATCTTCTGCATTTCCGCCTTGAGCTGGAAGGGGTTTTCCCCAAAGTCACGGACCAGGAGATCGGTGATCTTCTTTTCTTCCCGCTTCATGAAATGCTGGATGGTGGTGGTGGATACCTTGAGTTCGGACTTGGCGCAATGGTCGGCCACGTATTCGCCGACGATCATGCC
>JAKSBM010000701.1 GCA_022361135.1 Desulfobacterales bacterium
AATCATCCACATCGACCAGGCCCCCATCGGCAAAACCCCCCGGTCCAACCCCCTGACCTATACCCAGGTCTTCAACCCCATCCGGGATCTCTTTGCCAAAACCCCGGAGGCCAAGGCCAAGGGATACAAGCCCGGCCGCTTTTCCTTTAATATGAAAGGCGGCAGATGCGAAGCCTGCAGCGGGGACGGCATCGTTAAAATTGAAATGCACTTCCTCCCCGATGTCTATGTCACCTGCGACGTCTGCAAGGGAAAACGGTACAACCGGGAAACCCTGGACATCAAATACAAGGGGAAAACCATTGCCGATGTCCTGGACATGACCGTGAACCAGGCCGTCCGCTTCTTTGATAAAATAGCGGCCATCCGGACCAAACTGGCCACCCTCCAGGAAGTGGGGCTGGGGTACATCACCCTGGGCCAGAGCGCCACCACCCTCTCCGGGGGGGAAGCCCAGCGGATCAAACTGGCCCGGGAACTCTCCAAAAAAGCCACGGGCAAGAGCATCTACATCCTGGATGAACCCACCACCGGCCTCCACGCCGAGGACATCAACAAACTGCTCTGTGTCCTCTCCAAGCTGGTGGATGCCGGCAACACCGTGGTGGTCATTGAACACAACCTGGACGTCATCAAATGCGCCGACCACATCATTGACCTGGGCCCCGAAGGCGGGGACAAGGGCGGCACCATCCTGGCCGTTGGCACCCCCGAGGAAATTGCCGAAAACCCCAAATCCCACACCGGCTTTTATTTAAAGGAAGTCCTCGCCCCCCAGGCGCCATAAAAAAACCTTCATATCAATGGAAACGGCCCGTCTCCTGAATTCAATCAGGGGGCGGGCCGTCTTCGACAGGGCCAAGCCAACCATTGTGTTCCATAGGGCTTACCCCTTCACATTCACCATTTTCCGGAAACCATGGCCCTTACCGGGCTGCTCCCGGTAAGGGGATCATTTACTGATCCAGGCCCGGATCTCATGGGCCTTGGGCACCTTGCCGCTGCACTTCACCTCATTGTCCACGATGACCGAAGGGGTACCAAAAACCCCATATCCGGCAATTTCCATCATGTCGGTCACCTTTTCAACGGCAACTTCCACACCGGTTTCGGCCAGGACCTGGCGAACCAATTCTTCGGTTTTATTACACTTGGCACATCCCGGCCCCAATACTTTGATTTCCATACTCAACTCCTTCTATGATTTCATTTCCATTAGAGGATCATATTGAACACATACCCCACAAAGAGGATTCCCGATGCCACAACGGACACAAAGACAGCAATCAAACGGGGTTTTAATACCTTTCTTAAAATCACCATTTCCGGCAGGGAGAGGGCAATGACACTCATCATGAATGCCAGAACCGATCCCAGGGCCGCCCCTTTGCCCAAGAGGGCTTCCACCACCGGGATCACACCGGCGGCATTGGAATACATGGGCACCCCCATGAGCACGGAAAGGGGCACCGACCACCAGGAGGTTTTGCCCATGACCGTGGCCATGACCCCCTGGGGGACAAATCCGTGAATCCCGGCCCCCACGGCAATCCCCAGGATCACATAGATCCAGACCCGGCCAAGGATCTCCTTAACGGCGTCCCGGCCGTAGATAATCCGGTCGGCCCAGCTCAACTTTTCCTCTACCACATCACCGGGAGCCGCCACCTGGCGGACCCAATCCTCCATGTGGTGTTCCAACTTTAAACGCCCAATGACCCAACCGGCCCCAATGGCAATGGCCAAACCGGTTCCCATGTAAAGGGCGGCCACCTTCCAGCCCAGGAGCCCGTAGAGGAGGCCCAGGGCAATCTCATTGACCATGGGCGCGGCAATGAGAAAGGAAAAGGTCACCCCCAGGGGGACGCCGGCGGCCACGAATCCGATGAACAATGGCACGGCCGAACAGGAGCAAAAGGGGGTGACGATGCCCAAAAGGGCAGCGGTGACATTTCCGGCAAAGGCACTCTTCCCCGACAGCAGGGCCCGGGTTTTCTCCGGGGTGAAAAAACTGCGGATGATCCCCACCCCAAAGACCACAAGGGTCAAAAGCATCATCACCTTGGGGGTGTCGTAGAGGAAAAATTCCACGGACGCCCCCAGGTGGGATCCCTGCCCCAGCCCCACGAGGGAATAGGTGATCCATTTGGACAGGGCGGGCAATTGGGTATAAATCACCCACCATAGATATAACCCCACCCCAACGGCGGGGAGAAAAAACCAGTGTTTCATACGTCGATCGCCGAACTTTGGCGATTGCATCCTTGTTTCCAACGATCCTCCAATTCTACATATTGCCATTTAGCGATATATAGGGACAAAAAATATATAAATTAAACAAATCCGGGGCCATGCCGCCGATGGCAGATCACACCCCGGGCCGCCCCATCAGCGGCCCACAATATCGTGTCGATCAATGCCCGGCAAAATCCGGGTCACCGCCTTGACCTCGGCGGAATCGTCCAGCCAATGCTGAAGGCTGCCCAGCATGCTGGCGGCATAGGGGGAATCACTGCCCGTGGCCAGGGAATAATTGACCCAAAGCCCATCCTTGAAACTTCGCACCAGCCCGGCCTCCTCCAACAACTTCAAATGCTTACTGGCCGTGGATTGGGCAATACCCAGGGCTTCTTTGATTTCACAAACACAGAGGGGACGATCCTGGAGCATTTTTACCATCTTCACCCGGTTGGGGTCGGACAATGCCTTCATGACCTTGATAAATGTTTTCATTTTTCCTCCTGTGACTGAAATTACAAATCGTTGAATTGGAATATACTCCCACCCCACCCCAGTGTCAAAGGGAAAATCAGATTCGAAAGATATCCATCTAACCCGCGACAAATATTAAGGATACAAATTAAATAAATAGATAATATTACATTGACACCCGCTGAAATCGCCTCTATATATTTTGACGTTTAGCTAAATGTAAAATCATTTAAAGGAGTTCCATTGGAAACCATTTTAAATATTCACAAGGCCCTGGCCGACCCCAACCGTCTGCGGATCTTCCATGCCCTGGAGTGCCACGGCGAACTTTGTGCCTGCCAGATCACAGAACTTTTGGAAATCACCGGCGCCACCATATCCCGTCACCTGGGCATCATGGTCAATGCCGGAATCCTGAAAAAAAGAAAACAGGGCCGGTTCATCTATTTTCGATTGAACCGGGAGAATCCCCTGCTCCCCGGCCTGGTGGCCTGGGGCAAAGGCCCGTTGGAAGAAAGCAGCCAGATCCAAAGGGACCGGGCCGCCCTGGAGGGGATATTGGCCATTCCCTGTGAAGAACTTTTTAAATCACAGCAGTCCCAATAGGAGGGGATCGTATGAAAAAGAAACTGAGGATATTATTTCTCTGCACAGGCAACTCCTGTCGGAGTCAGATGGCGGAGGGCTTTGCCAAAGCCCTCAAGGGAGACACCATTGAGGCCCATTCCGCCGGCATTGAAACCCACGGACTCAATCCCCATGCCGTCTCGGTCATGGCCGAGGCCGGGGTGGATATTTCCGGCCACCATTCCAAACATCTGGATGAATTCAAAACCATGGCCCTGGATTATGTTATCACCGTCTGCGGTGCCGCCCATGAAACCTGCCCCACCTTCCCCGCCCTCTGCCGGGTCGTCCACGCGGGATTTGACGATCCCCCGGCCCTGGCCCTGGAATTGGAAGCAAAAGGGGCCTCGGCCGAAGAGCAATTGGACTGCTACCGCCGGGTCCGGGATGAAATCAAAACCTTTGTACAGGGGTTGCCCCAGACCCTTGGAAAACACGTATAAGGAGCCCCCAATGGAACACCCCAAAAGACTCTCATTTTTAGACCGCTACCTCACCCTGTGGATTTTCCTCTCCATGTTCATGGGTGTGGGCATTGGCTATCTCACCCCGGGCATCCGGCAAACCATCAACTTTTTCCAGGTGGGCACCACCAATATTCCCATTGCCATCGGCCTCATCCTCATGATGTACCCGCCCCTGGCCAAGGCAAAATATGAAAAGCTGGGACAGGTATTTAAAAACTTCAGGGTCCTGCTCCTCTCCCTGGCCCAAAACTGGATCGTGGGCCCTGTGCTCATGTTCCTTCTGGCCATTGCCTTTTTATCCGGCCACCAGGAATACATGGTGGGCCTGATCCTCATCGGCCTTGCCCGGTGCATCGCCATGGTCATTGTCTGGAATGAACTGGCCGGGGGGGACAACGAATATTGTGCCGGCCTTGTGGCCTTTAACTCCATTTTCCAAATCCTGTTTTTCCCCCTCTACGCCTTTTTGTTCATCACGGTCCTGCCCCGGCTCCTGGGATTTGAAGGGGTGGTCCTGGATATTACCATGGGCCAGATCGCAGAAAGTGTCTTCATCTACCTGGGCATTCCCTTCATCGCCGGGATGATCTCCAGATTCATCGGGCTCAAGCTCAAGGGAGAAATCTGGTATGAAACCGTTTTCATCCCCAGAATCAGCCCCATGACCCTGGTGGCCCTTTTATTCACCATCCTGGTGATGTTCTCCCTCAAGGGGGAATACATAGTCCAGCTGCCCATGGATGTCATCCGAATTGCCATCCCCCTGTGCATCTATTTTGTGGTGATGTTCATTTTCTCCTTTTTCATGTCCAAACGGGCCGGAGCCACCTATGAACAATCCGCCACCCTGAGCTTCACCGCCGCTTCCAATAATTTTGAGCTGGCCATTGCCGTGGCCGTGGCCGTCTTTGGCATCGATTCCGGCCAGGCCTTTGCCGCCGTCATCGGCCCCCTTGTGGAGGTGCCCGTACTCATCGGCCTGGTCCATGTGGCCCTCTGGCTTAAACGGACCTATTTCACAAGGCAGAATTAAAGGATACGAACATCGGAGTCACAGGGGCAGGCCCCGTCCACCTGGCAGGCATGGACAATGCGGTGGGCCTTGTCCATCACCGATTGGGAAAGGGGGGCAAAGGCCTTGTCCCCAAGGCCCTGGATATGATCTTCCAGGGCCTTTTTTTCCGGGATGGCCGACAGCCCCTGCCCCATCACGTGTCCGGTGCGGCCGTCGATGACCTCCCCATCCTCTCCATTGGTGGTGACCACCAACGGCACCTGGTAGTCGGCCACGGCCCGGGACAGGGCCAGGTTGGACAGGCGGCGGGTGACCAGGGAGCCCGGCGCATATTGGATCACCATGGCAATGCGCTCCCCTGAAAACACCTGAAAGCCCACCTTGATCCGGGCCAGACGATCCCCGGCCCGAACCGTCAAGGGCTGGTTCCGGCGGATATGGGACTTGGAAAAGCCCTTGTCTTCCACCAGGATCCGGGCCAGGGCCTGGAGGTAGCGTTCATCATGGGTATCGGTGATGGACGCGCCCGTGAGATAATCATTCAGTTTACCCAAAACCAGGTGGTGATCATTTTTTTCCATGTATCCTCCTTTTTTGACAGGTGCCCATTATACCATGATCCGGCCCATCCAAAGACCAGGATTTCACCGGCCCCACCGGTCAGAGCATAATCCAAATTAAAAAAATTACGATCTTTATTTGAAGGACAAGGGCATTGCCCCCCCCTCCCAATGCCGGGCAAGGCCCTGGCCGGACGGGAAGATCCCAAGGTTCAAGCACGCCGCCGGCATCCACTTCCCCGGGTTTTCCATTGCCAAACCGGAATTATTTCCTGTATTCTCCCCCCATTACCCCAACTTTGAAAAAGGAGCGGAAGATGACGGACAGAACCCTCCCCATGGGCGGGACACGGCTGCTGGATCAATACATGGAACACTTTGACTTCAACGAAATCCATTCCATCCCCATCCCAGCCACGGCAGAGCAGATCTTTCCGGAAATCCATAACATGGACCTGAACAGCTCCCGGGTTACCCGGCTCCTTTTCAGCCTCAGGGGGTTCCCCAGCAACGATATCCGCCTTGAAAACATGGTGACCGAGGGGCCCTTCCGGATTTTGGATACCATCCCGGACCGAGAAATCTTCATCGGATTGCTCACCAATGCCTGGATCCAGCCCACGGAAATAGAGGATGTGGACACCTTCACCGGATATGGGCCCAAACGGGGGATAAAAATCGGATGGAACTTTTCCATCCAGCCGGACGTTCACGGCTGCCGTCTGCGTACGGAGACCCGGGTCCAATGCTTTGGGCCGGGGGTCCGCATAACCTTTGGCCTCTATTGGCTGGGGATCCGCGCCTTCAGTGGATGGATCCGCATGGAAATGCTCAAGGCCGTTAAACACCAGACATTAAAATTACATCACATATAAGGAAGAAAAACATGAGCCTATTTACCCCGGAAAAAATCAACACCCTCACCCTGAAAAACCGCATTGTCCGCTCGGCCACCTGGGAAGGCATGTGCACCCCCCAGGGGGAACCCACGGAAAAACTGATCCAGTATTACCGGGATCTGGCCCAGGGCGGCACCGGCCTCATCATTTCCGGTTATACCTATGTCAGCCCCGAGGGCCAGCAATTGCCCGGCAAAATGGGGATATACACCGACACCTTTAAGGACGCCCATTGTGCACTCACCGAAGCCGTGCACCAGGCCGGGGGTAAGATTGCCGTCCAATTGGTCCATGCCGGGGGACAGGCCAATGGAAAAACCACGGGCATGGCCACGGTGGCCCCTTCGGCCGTGGAGGCCGACCAATACGGAGAGAAGCCCGAGGAACTTACACCCGAGGACATCCAGCGCATCATCAAGGCCTTTGCCGACGGTGCCCAGCGGGCAAAGGACTGGGGCTTTGACGCCGTCCAACTCCACGGGGCCCACGGCTACCTCATCAACCAATTTCTCTCCCCCCTGACCAACCAGAGAACCGACGAATGGGGGGGAAGTTTGGAAAACCGCTGCCGTTTCCTGGAGGCGGTCTACAAGGTGGTCCGTTCCCGTGTGGGGGACGATTACCCCGTATTCATCAAACTCAACGTCGCCGACCATGTGGAGGGGGGACTTTCCGAGGCAGATGGATTGGCCATTGCCCAGCGCCTCTCCCAATTGGGCATGGATGCCCTGGAAATTTCCTCGGGCACCCCGGCCTCGGGGAACATGGGACCGGCCCGGCCCAAAATCAATGCCCCGGAAAAGGAGGCCTACAATCTGGGCCTGGCCAAGGCCGTGAAGGAAAAGGTCTCCTGCCCGGTGATCTGTGTGGGGGGATTCCGCTCCCAGGGGGTTGCCCAGGCAGCGGTCACCGAAGGCGGCATGGACTTCATCGCCCTCTCCCGCCCCCTCATTGCCGAACCCGATCTCCCCAAACGCTGGGAAGCCGACCCCGACTACACCGCCTATTGTATTTCCTGCAGCAAATGCTTCATGCCGGGACTGCGCAAGGGCGGCATTGCCTGTGTGGTCAAGGAAAAGGCCAAAAAACAATAATCCGAAATATTCAAGGTCATTGGCTTAGGATGGCCTGACAGATTCGGGAGTACTCCAAACAAAAATCCCGGCCTCCCCAAGGGAAGCCGGGATTTTTTTATGAATAACAGCATGGGATTCCCCCAAGCCTTTTATGGCGATTCACCCAAATATGTTCCTAAACCATGGACAAAGGTTGCAATTAAAGGGAGCCATCGCATGTATGAAATTTGGCCCCACTCGATGGGAACATTATTTTAAGAATCACCATGGCCTACTCCAGAATCAAATCCACAAAGGCCGGCGGTCCGTCCATGAGCTCCACCAACCCGCGGTTTGAGAGGCGCAATTCCCCCAGGACCACCAGACCCAGAAGGCTCATGGTCATCTCAAAGCTGGCATGGGGGCAACCGATCTCCTTGAGGGCGGCCTCCACGGCATTGACGCCCTTGGCGACGGTTTCCGCCGGCTCCAGGCTCATGAGGCCCCCGAAGGGAAGGGGCAGGTGGGCGGCCACCCGGCCTTCACTGACAATGCAAATCCCGCCCTGGGACTGGATCAGGGTGTTGGCGGCCAGGGCCATGGCATCATCGTCCATGCCCACCACCAAAAGGTTATGGCAATCGTGGGAAACGGTGGAGGCGTAAGCAGATCCGGGTTTAAACCCGGTGCCGGTGACAAATCCCAGCCCCCGGCTTCCAATGGCCTTTTCATCTGCGCCGTGGCGATAAAAAAGAGCGCCCTTGGCAATATCCCGCTCTGGATCGGCATTTAAGCAGCCATTCACGGGGGTGAATTCCGCCTGTTCCTGGATGGTGTGAACATGGTTGGCCACCAGGCGGATCACCCGGGCTTTCACCGGGTCATTCCCGGGAACGGAAAGCTTGAAATCCGCCGGGGTCAGGGGATCCATGCACACCGTATTCAGGGCGGAGTCCGGATATTCAAAGGCGGTAAAGGAGGTGGTCATTTCTCCGTCCTGGGCCACCAATGCCCCGTCGCTGTAAACCTGATGGATATTGAATTCAGACAGATTTTCCACCACCAGGATGTCCGCGGCCCGCCCCGGGGTGAGCGAACCGATCCAGCGGCTCTGTTCCAAAAGCTGGGCCGCATTGATGGTGACCATCTGCAGGGCCTTGATGGGGTTCAGCCCAAGGCTGATGGCCTTGCGCAATACCCGGACCAGGTGGCCGTCCTCCACAATGGTGGCCGGGGTCACATCGTCGGTGACCATGGTATAAAAACGGGTGTCCATGCCCGGATCTTCCAGCACCGACCGGACCAGGT
>JAKSBM010000954.1 GCA_022361135.1 Desulfobacterales bacterium
ATTAAAGGCATCGGGCTTGACCGAAGAAATGGTTTCACCGCTGCCGGTAATGGCCATATAGCCCAGAAGGCCGCAAAAAACCAAGGATGCCAGCATGAGCAGCCCCTGGATGAGGTCGGTCCAGCACACGGCCATGTAACCGCCCAAAAAGGTGTAGGAAACAACCACAAAGGTGGTCACCAGCAGGGCCGTCTGTTCGGAGGCGCCAAAACTATGGGCAAAGAGCAGGGTCCCGCCCTTGAGGCCCGAGGCCACGTAGAGGGTGAAAAAGAGCAGAATAACGATGGTGGAAACCACCTTGAGCAGGCCGGATTCGTCTTCAAAACGCCGGGCAATGAATTTGGGAAGGGTGACCACGTCGAAAACTTCTGTCATGGCTCTCAGGCGGCCGGCCACCATGAGCCAGTTGATATAAGCCCCCAGGGTGAGGCCCAGGGAAATCCAAACCCCTTCAACCAGACCACTGGCGAAAACAGCACCGGGAAGTCCCAGAAGCAACCAGGAAGACATGTCCGAAGCACCGGCACTGATTGCAGTGGTGGCCGGACCCAGTGTCCGTCCGCCAATCAGAAAGTCTTCATTATTACTGGTCCGTTTCATGGAATAGTATCCAATCCCCAGCATCAACAACAGATAAAGCCCAAATTGTACATATAAAATACTCATCATACTTCCTTTCGTTATTCGTAGATTCTACACCCTTTCAGACACCGGAGCCAAGACAAATAGGATTTCCGCTGTATATCCAGCATGCTCCGGGTTGATCATTCTCCAGCAGAAGCCGGAAAACTTGCCACTGACGTCTTATCCCATGCGGTCGATTATTTTTTCAAACCGCAGCGCTTGATTTCTTTCTCCGACTGTGTTTTATTCTCCTCCTTCCTGCCATAGATTTCATCATATGAAACACCATAAAATGTAATGGTTAAACCATTACTATCTTTTGATTTCCCATTCGTCAAGCAATTTTCCACATATTAAAATCCAATGGAGGATTTTTGAATAAACAACAGGTTGGGGGATAAATTTCAAAATTTTGAAAGGGTAGAACTCCATTTTGGCTTCAAAAATACGCGAAACCACGTTCAACACGGGCGACAACGCTCTCCGAAACCCCACCCAACTAGAAAACAAAATATCCTACATGAGAAAAACTCCGGACAAATGAATGGGATTCAGTAAAAGGGGAACAGACCTACCCGCCTGATAATTAAACAAACACGGGAATTGCTCAAACTTTCAAGGGGAATTAAACGAGGGATTTTGGAACGTGCCCCCCGGCACAACCAGGGGGCGAAATATCAATACAGAAGGTCCACGAAATGAATCCGCTCGGACCGGGAGGCGCAAAAAGGCACCAAAGTCCGTCCCCTTCCGGAATGCAGCAGATCGGGCCAGCATCCCATACTTCAGAACAGCCCAAACGGCATGGCCCAATGGGGGACAGCTGGACGGGATCAAGGCTTTTCAAGGCTGCGGCGATGGGCCATGACCAGGCGGATTTCCCCATATTCGTAGTCCCCCCCCAGGGCATTTTTCACCTGGGTAAGGGAATTGTGGTTTTCCTGATCCAGCACCTGGGAAATGGCCGCGACGCGATCCGGGGGGACCAGGTCATCCAGGGGCAGCTCCCCGGCCTCAACAAACCCGGCCAGGTGGCCCTGGATGGTGGAAAGGGCAAAACTCCTGGCCTGGGCAATTTCATCCACACTTTTTCCGGCCTTGAACAGGGCCAGGGTCTCCTGGGCACTTTCCCCTTTTTTACGGGGGGCGGTTTTCTTTTTTTCCCCGGAATCGGATTCCACTGGGGTGGAGACCTTGGGCAGGATAACGGTTTCAATGCCCTTTTCCCGGCGGTAATTCCGGACCAATTCCAGAATTTCGTCCCCGTAATTCTCCAGAATCTTGGGCCCCACCCCCTTGACCTTGAGCAGGGCGGTTTCATCGTCGGGGAGGTGGACCACGATCTGGACCAGGGTTTTCTGGTGCATGACCTGGAAGGCGGGGCGGCCCTCGGTTTTTGAGATGCGGGTCCGCCAGTCCCGGAGCTGTTTGAACAATTCTGGATGTTCAATGTCCGACTCGCTGTAATCCGGTGCCTTGGCCTTGGATGCTTTGGTGGGCAGGGCATCCACCCGGGCGTGGGAAACGGCCCTCAGATAGGCTTCGGTGTCAAAGCCCTCCCCACAGGACCGCACGGCCGCCCCCTTTTCCATGGCGGTTTCCCGCAAATTATCCAACCCGTTTTTCAACCGTTTGGCCAATTCCTTATTGTCGGTTTCCAGGGCCAGGTCCCGGACCAAACTGTCCAGCCCCTTGGCAAACTCGGTGTTGAAATAGGCCGAGGCCTTGCGAATCCGATCCTGGATGGCCCCATCTTCCACCGGAAGGATGTCCAGGGAGGCCATTGAACGGAGCTGGGCCTGGAATTTTTCCCCTACGGCCACAATGGCTTGGCGCACCTGGTTTTCCAATTCACCCATCTCCCCCCCCAGGCCCGAAACCTGGATATTCGCCCGGTTCTGATCCACAATCCGAAACAAATAGGAAAGACGGCCCCCGAGGAGACCAAAATCAAAGCATTCCTGGATCAGTCCCTGTTGGAATTCATGGCGGGCCCGGAGGAGGCGTTCCGCCCCCACATCCTGGGCCTGGGCTGCCCGGTCAAAATCCATGACCGCGGGATCCGTTCCCATGCCCTGGGCCGGGATGGG
>JAKSBM010000081.1 GCA_022361135.1 Desulfobacterales bacterium
CAGTCCTCATGATTCCCCTTGCCATGAACATGGCAGTCCATGCCCAGGCCGACCCCAGAATGGCAGCTCTTTTAGTGGCCATTGCCGCATCCAACACCTTTATCTTACCCACCCATCAGGTCAATGCCCTGATCATGCGGCCCGGTGGATACCGGGTCAAGGACTATGTCCGGGCCGGCACCGGCATGACCCTGCTTTTCATCACCGTGGTTCTGGTGGTCATGGAAGTCTTCTACGGCATTGCCGCCTGACCCAAATCCTATTGATTGTAATGGAATAAAATGGGATCGGAACTGATCACATAATAGGCATTGCCCCTTTGGGGTGCCTCCTGGGCGGGGCCGGCATGGCCGGCGGTTTTGGAAACATTGGGGGAGGCGCCGAGTTCCCCCTTGTCCAGGATCTTTAAATCGCTGGTGAATTTCACCGTGGCCAGGATCTTCAAGGGTCGCTTTTTCTCCTTGGCCAGTTCAAACTGGGGGGTGTCGAATTTCCCCTTTTCCCCCCAGGCCCAGTAAACCAATTGGTCATGGGCGGTGATGGTGGGATCGTTAAAGGCCATGAACAATTCCCCCACCCGGTCCCGGATCTGTTGTTGGGTCTGCTTTTCATAGGATTCATACATGACCACCACCCGGTTGGCGGCCTTCTCCACCACCACGTGGAGGTTTCCGTCCCTGAACTTGTGGATCACATCCGAGGTGGCCTCCAGGGGATATTTCCGGGACAATTCCTCCTGGGCCGGGGAGAGGGGAGCCCCCAGGGTATATCCGTTGCGCTGGATTTCAAGGGCACGGACCTGGTTAAAGAGGGAATCCAGATCCATGGCCGGGTCCTGGGACAGGGCGATGGTGGGCAGACAAAGGGCAAAGAGGAAACAAAGGCAAATCAATTTACGCATGGCATCATCCTTAGGCGGGGAAGGGAGCCGGCCCGGACGGGGCCGGCTCCCGTTGTCAGGTTATTGGTTGTATCTCAGCTTGTTTTCTTCCTCGATGAGTTTCATGGTTTCAGCCGAGCCGCCGGTTCTTAACCAGATGTGCTCGGGTTTGGCCAGCAATCCGGCGATGTGCTTCTTGTACTTGGCGCCCTTTCCAGCCTTGTCCGCCATCTTTTGGACCTCGGGCAGGAACTTGTGGTAGAAATGGCGGGCAATTTCATAGAAGCCGTGCCAATGGGTATAATCCGGGGCGAACATGGCGGCGGCCATGCGGGCCCTGCGGCCTTCATGGTGCCAGATTTCGAACCAGATGAATCCCAGTTTGTTCTGGAAGCCGGTATTCTTCCAGATCTTGTCGGCCTTGAGCATCTTCACGATCTCCACCCCGGGTTTGGCAAATTTATCGTTGTAGAGGTGGACCACATCGTCCAACTGCTTGTAGAAATCCCGGATGTGGTTGATGCCATGGCAGGATTTACAGACTTCCTGCATGTTTTCCCGCCGCTGTTTCCAGGAGACCACACTCTTGATGGTCTTTTCGGCGATGACCTTTTTCAACTTGTCTCCTTCACGGACATAGCTCTTGGCCTTGGCCTTCTGGCCGGGCCGGGGCGGAATTTCACCGGTGATATCGGTGACGCTTCCATCGGTGAAGGTGACCCGGTTCAGCTTGGACGACACCGGTGCCCGCAGGTTCCAGGAAATCCGGTCGCCCACGTTGTGGCTGTTCTTGGCCACGGAGCCGTTGAGTTTCACAAAGGAGCCCATGTGGCAGGTGGAACAGGTGGGTGCGGTGGAATAATCATCCCCCAGAACCCAGGCCCCGTCCTTATGGATATTCATGCCACCGGGGACATTGCCCTTTTCTGCGGTGAAGTAAGCAATCCCATGCTTTGATTCTTCGTAAATCTCCTTCTGGGGATGGTCCGGTCCCAGATGGCATTTGCCGCAATTTTCGGGCTGACGGGCACGGGAAGCACTGAAATCATGCCGGGAATGGCAGGCATTACAGACGCCCTTGGTGCCGTCGGGGTTGATCCGGCCGATGCCGGAGTTGGGCCAGGTATTGTAGTCCATCTGCGGGGCATCGGTCTTGGACCGCATGGTTTTCCCATTCTTATCCCGCAGGGGGGTAACCACGGAGCCGTGGCACTGCCAGCAGCCCGAAGCCATGTTGCCTTTGTTGGTAGGCATTCCACCCACCACCTCAGCCAGCATATTGTCCAGGGATGCCAGGATCTGACCGGCCGTGGCATGGTGGGATACGGCCATTTCCTTGGCTGCATCCGTATGGCACTTGGCACAATCGTTGGGGGATAAAATGGCCTTGATAAAGGCCCCTTCATGCATGTAACCCATTTCATCGCCCTTGTTGGCGGCATGGCAGGTATAACATCCCACCTGACCGTCCTTGGCAGCGGCATGGGCCGAATTTTCCCATTGAAGGACCAGGGACCGATTCTCCTTCAAATGGCAGGTGATGCACTTTTTGTTCATCTCCTGGTTCTTGGGATTTTTTACGTCAAAGGAGGCGTCGGTCAGGGCCAGGGCCGTCCCGGTCGTAAAAAAACACCCAATGATCCCGATGATAACCCACCGGGGTAGAGACATCTTTTGGAACAGTGACATTAACGTCATGTTGCATTCCTCCCAGAGTTAAGTGTTAATCCATCAGAAAAATCCCTCACCTCCTTTCATGGTCTTAATTAATATGATGACACTTCACGATACTCAGATTTCAATGGAATCCTCTCCGTTGAAGAAGGGAACGATGCGTCCCAGGACATGGAGGATGACAAAGGGGATGGCCATGACAATGATCACGGCCAGAATACCTTCCTTGTCAAACCATTCCGGATGGAACTCCGTATAGCCCCGGGCGCTTTTGCTCATGAGCTGGCCGCCGATGACCACATTCCAGCGCATGATGAGGACCTGGAGGAGGAGGAGGACCGAGGTCAGGGAAGCCAGTCGGATATATCCGGTTTTTCCGGGCTTGAAAAAGGCCAGCACCCCCAGGATGATCAGGGGGATGCCCGAGCAGATCTTCACCTGCCAGAGCCAGAAGGATCCGGCCAGGGGCCCGTTGAGCAGTCCCTCCACCATGTGGTGATACCCGGTCTTGAGATAGGAGTGGGAAAAGACCTCCAGCATCTCAAAGGAAAAGGCCAGAATGAAAAAGAGGGTCAGGGTTTTGACCATGGTGACCACACAATCCAGGTCAATGTCCCGACCGGTGAACCGCCGGATGACCACATAGGCAATGATCACGGCGGATATCCCGGAAACGCAGGCGGAAAAGAGAAAGATCACGGGCATCAATGGTGTGGACCAGGTGGGATTGGCCTTGACCCCACCGAAGATGAAGCCCACATATCCGTGGAGGACGGCGGCCACGGGAATGCCCAGACCCACAAGGATTTTGATGAGTTTTTGGTCCAGCTCCAGGGCATTCTGGGACAGGTCGATGCTGTCCAGGGTCAACACCCGGTAGAGCAATTTCATCTTCCCGGTGGCCTGGTTGCGACGGGCCACCAAATCGGGGCGATAGACAAAGAAAATAATGGCCATCAACACCCCCATGGAAACGGCGTAGATATAGCCGAAACCGGCCATGGCCGAAGTGGGACTGGGGGTAATGAGCATGTTGATATTCCGTTCGGGCCGGGTGAGGTGGAGGAGCAGGGGCAGGGTGGCGCAGGCCAGGAAGGCCAGGGCAAAGAGCAGGGAAAACCGGGCCACGGGCCTAAGGCTTTTCACCCCAAACAGATAATAGAGGGCGGCGATGATAAAGGCCCCGTCCACCAGCCCGGTGATATAGGGATAGAGTACGATCATCATGGACCAATGGACATGGAGATCGTTGGGAAAGACAAAGTTGGATACCAGAAAATCCATCAGACCACCTCCCTTCTGGCCCCTTTGTAGTAGAGGGCCGGCCAGGTGCCCATTTCCTTTCTCAATACGGTGAGCACCCCGGGGCCCTTGAGGATCTGATAGACCTCGGAGTCTTTATCCTTGAGGCTGCCGAACTTCCGGGCTCCGGTGGGACAGGC
>JAKSBM010000257.1 GCA_022361135.1 Desulfobacterales bacterium
GCCTTTGTATTTGGTGCCGAAGGGGAGATTTGAACTCCCACGGGTCGCCCCACACGCCCCTCAAGCGTGCGTGTCTACCTATTCCACCACTTCGGCTTGAAAACTTGGTAATTAGTTGGCTGTTTGGTCTGCTGCGGCCTCTACGGGCGCTTTAGAACCCTTCATGACACTGTCGCTTCCCTTGTTTCCTGACATGTAGGCCAGGGAGAGGGACGTTACCATGAAGATGATGGCAATGGCCGTTGTGATCTTTGTCAGGATGGTAGCTGGACCCGACGCTCCGAAGAGGGCTTGTCCGGCTCCGCCGCCGATGGCAACTCCCATTCCTGCTCCCTTTCCGCTCTGGAGGAGAACCACCAGGATCAGAAAGATACATGCAATTACGTGCAGTGTTACTACGAGTGTTGTCATGGTTATTTATTATACCTAACAATTTCACTAAAGGTTTTTGCCTCGAGACTTGCACCGCCAACCAGTGCTCCGTCCACATCCTCTATTGCCATCAGTTCTTTGGCGTTTGCAGGTTTTACCGACCCGCCGTAGAGGATTCTAATACCATCTGCGATTTCCTTTGACAAGAGTTTTGTCAGTAGATCTCTTAAGAAGGTGTGAACTTCGTCTACTTGCTCAACGCTTGCTGTCTTGCCTGTTCCTATTGCCCAGACGGGTTCGTAGGCCAGGACAAGGTGGCGCATTTCGTTAAGACCTGAGCTTTCTACCCCATTTCGAACTTGCTTGTCAAGCACTAAAAACGTTTTTTCTTCATCCCGTTCTTTTTCTGTTTCTCCAATGCAAAAAACAGGGATAAGACCGGCGTCCACAGCTGCTTTAATTTTAAGGGAAATCTCTTCATCTGTCTCCCCAAAAAGTTGCCGTCTTTCGGAATGGCCGATCAAAACATATTTTGCTCCGCTGGCCTGAATCATCTCTGCACTGACTTCTCCGGTGTAGGCACCTTGGGATTTGTGGTAGAGATTTTGGGCGCCCAGGCCGATCTGGGTGCCCTCAAGAACCGGTGCCACCCCGGGAATGGATAATAGGGTAGGGGCTACCATTATTTCCACGTCGGTGACGTCCTGGGTTAATTCAACCAGTTCTTTTGCTGTTTCAACGGCCTCTTGGCCGGTTTTATTCATTTTCCAGTTACCGGCAATCAACGGTTTCCTACTCATGTGAACCTCCAAATTTCATATTCATTTTGATTGCTCTTGCACGCCGGGAGTGTAAAGGGGGTACCCTATGCTCTGCCGCTCCCTTTGAGGATGCCGCTGGCCGCAGAGATACTTCGCTTTCCATGTTCCACCAGTGATGCGGTGAGTTCGTTCAGTTCTAATTTCTTTCTAAGTGTAACGGCCTTTAATAATATGGGCAGATTGACGCCGGAGATCACCTCCACCTGGCCTTCATCAAGAAATGCGTAGCTCAGGTTGGATGGGGTACCTCCAAACATATCCGTTAATATGATAACGCCTTCGTCTGTGCCAACCTTGGAAATGCCCTTTTGAATTTTTTTGCGCAGACTGTCTGCATCTTCCTTTATGTCGATGGAAACCGACAACAGGTTGTCCTGTTCTTTTCCCAGGATGAATTCAATGGTTTCAATTAATGCACTTCCAAGATCTGCATGGGTGACGATCAATAGTCCTGTCATGTTTCTTTTGCATCCCGGTCGATATCTCTGTGAAGGATTCCCGGGGAAAGCCCTTTTCCATTTAAATGTTCAAAAATAGCGCGGGCGATGACAACGCTCCGGTGCCGGCCGCCGGTACATCCGACGGCAAGGGTTAGATAGGCCTTGTTTTCTTTTTTGTACATTGGAATCAGATAGTCCAGAAGGGCCAGATATTTTTCCAGAAAGGTCTGGGTGTCGGGATTGGAAAGAACAAAATTCTTCACCCCTTCGGATTCTCCGTCCAGTTTCTTCAGTTCCGGCACAAAGTATGGATTGGCCAGAAAGCGCATGTCTATGACCAAGTCTGCATCGCTGGGGATGCCGTACTTGAAGCCGAATGACATGATATTCAGTTTCATGAGATCGGTGTTGACGTGTCCCTGCTGGATTAAATCAAGGATTTTTGATTTGAGCTGGTGGACATTCAGCGTGGAGGTGTCGATGACGTGTTGACTCTTCTGCTTCACCGTTCCCATGCGCTTACTTTCGGCAATGATGCTTTCCCGAAGGCTGGGTTCGCCGGAAACGGGGTGGAGTCGCCGGGTTTGGCTGAAGCGTTTGATCAGGGTCTCCACATCGGCTTTGAGAAAAATAATCCGGGGCGCCAATCCCAATTCTTCAATGGCATGGATTCCCGAGGCAAAATGGTCAATGAAATTTTTTGACCGCATGTCCATGACAAATGCGATGCCGTTGATTTCCGGATCCTCTTTAAAGGGAAGTTCCAGAAATTTGGGAACCAGGGTGATGGGCATGTTGTCGACGCAATAAAAGGATGCGTCTTCAAAGGCCTGGATGGCTGTACTTTTTCCCGAGCCCGACAACCCTGTTATGATATAAACGGGTTGTTGTTCCATTTAAAATTCTTCGTCCTGTTCCAGAATGACCTTGTAAATATCTTCCTCTGTTTGGGCTGACCGGAGTGCCTCCTTGAAACTTTCCATCTTTAAAAGTTTGGAGATCTGGGCCAGTACTTTCAAATGTCCACCCGTGGAATGTTCCGGGGTGAGCAGCAGAAAGAAGATATGTACGGGTTTGTCATCCAGTGAGTTGTATTCAACACCGGCGGTGCTTCGACCAAATCCCACGGTGACGGACTCCACGGAGTTGAGTTTTCCATGGGGGATGGCGATGCCGCCGCCGATGCCCGTGCTTCCCAATGATTCTCGCTCAGTAAGTACCCGAGCTATCTGATCGGCATCGGCCTGGGTGGTTTGGGCGACTGCCTTTGAAAGTTCTTTTATGACGCCAACTTTGTCCGTTGAGACGAGATCTGCGACAATTGAATCCTTACTGAGAATCTCACTGATTTTCATTGATTGTTATCCCCTGGGCTGTATGAGCCCCAGCTTTCCGTTGTTGTGTTTGTAAAGCACGTTGAGTTGTTCGGTACGTGCGTTGTTAAATACAAAAAAATTTTGTTTTCCCGATTCAAATTCGACGATGGCATCGTCCAGATCCATGGGTTTGCCTTCAATGGTTTCATAGATGATATCGTCGGTATAGGCTGGATTGCCGTCAAACGCCTCCAGGTCAAACTCCTGGGTATCGTTCAGGCTTTTTTTGCGCCCGGACATGTGGCGTTTGAGACGTTCTTTATTCTTTTTGATCTGTCCCTTGATGTTGTCCATGAGTGCGTCAATGCTGGAATACATGCTCTCGGATTCTTCCCGGGCATGGATGTTGAGGCGATCACAGGTCAAGGTGATTTCTGCAATGTGACGAATTTTTTCGACGCAGAGTACCACGTGGGCCTCCGCAGGAGAGTCCAGCAGTTTATCAAATCGGTCCAGTTTTTTGTTTACATAGGATTTAAGGGAATCGGTTGGATCGATTTTTTTAAACGTGACCATGGTTTGCATGAACACCTCCTTAGAGTTGTTTGCGTTTGTTGGAAGGCAGAATGTTAAGCACCTTCCTGTATTTTGCAACGGTCCTCCTGGCGATTTGAATATTGGATTCTTTTAGAATTCCGGCAATACGATCATCGCTGAGGGGATCGTTTGGATCTTCGTTTTCAATGAGCAAACGAATTCTTTCCTTTACACTGGCCGAGGCCATGGAAGCCCCTCCGGTTCGCTCAATGGAAGAATTAAAGAAATATTTCAGCTCAAACAAGCCCTGTGGCGTATATGCATATTTGTTGGTGGTAACCCGGCTGATGGTGGATTCGTGCATCTGGATATCTTCGGCAATATCCTTGAGAATCAACGGGCGCAGATAGGCAATTCCCTTTTCAAAAAATTCCCTTTGGAATTTAATGATGCTTTCCATGACCAGATAGATGGTTTTCTGGCGTTGGTGGATACTTTTTATCAGCCAGGATGCCGACTGCATTTTTTCATTGAGGTAATTTTTGGTATCCTTGGATATCTTTTTCCCATCTGCAATGGCTTCCCTGTAGAACCGGTTGATTCGAAGCTTGGGAAGGCCGTCGTCATTCATGACAATTTTAAAATCGTTGCCATGCTTGTAGACATAAATGTCCGGTGTAATATAAGCGGGTTCTTCCGTGGAAAATTTTCTCCCGGGTTTGGGTTCCAGGTA
>JAKSBM010000225.1 GCA_022361135.1 Desulfobacterales bacterium
ACTGCGGGGATGGCTATCTATGATACCATGCAGTACATCAAGCCGGATGTGGCCACCGTCTGCATCGGTCAGGCCGCCAGCATGGGCGCCCTGCTTCTGGCAGCCGGTACCCGGGAAAAACGGTATGCATTGCCCAACTCCAGAATCATGATCCACCAGCCCCTGGGCGGCGCCCAGGGCCAGGCCACCGATATTCAGATCCAGGCCAATGAGATTCTCCGCATGAAGGAGAACCTCAACGGTATTTTGTCCCACCACACGGGGCAGGATTTGAAAAAAGTGGCCGAGGACACGGAACGGGATTTTTTCATGTCCGGTTCGGAAGCCTTGAACTATGGTCTTATTGACAAGGTTGTTGCCGATAGAAGCGAGCTTGAAGACGAGACGTCGAAGGAGTCATAAAGCAGATGACCAAGAAAGATGATACCAATGATCAGTTTTTCTGTTCTTTTTGTGGAAAGAATCAGAAGGAAGTCAAGAAACTGATCGCAGGCCCCAGTGTTTATATCTGCAATGAGTGTATTCACCTTTGCGGTGAGATCATTGAAGATGAGGAAAAGGAAAAAACGGCCGAAGTCGAAGTGGACAAAGCCTTTCCCGTTCCCAAGGAAATCAAGGAAAAGCTCGATACCTATGTCATTGAGCAGGACAGGGCCAAGAAGGTACTTTCCGTTGCGGTTTACAACCATTATAAACGTTTGGCATCCAAGGTGGAGAAGGCCGACGATGATGTGGAGATCCAGAAGAGTAATATCCTGATCATCGGCCCCACCGGGTGCGGTAAAACCCTGCTGGCCCAGACCCTGGCCCGGTTTCTGGATGTGCCCTTTGCCATTGCGGATGCCACGGCTTTGACCGAGGCCGGCTATGTGGGGGAGGATGTGGAAAACATCGTCCTTTCCCTGGTTCAGAATGCGGATTATGATATTGAAAAGGCCCAGAAGGGAATCATTTACATCGATGAGATCGATAAGATTTCCCAGCGGGGTGACAACCCTTCCATCACCCGGGACGTTTCCGGTGAGGGGGTTCAACAGGCCCTTTTGAAAATCATCGAAGGAACCGTTGCCAGCATTCCGCCCAAGGGTGGGCGCAAGCATCCCCAGCAGTATTACGTCAAGGTGGATACCTCCAATATTCTCTTTGTCTGCGGGGGAACCTTCACCGGTCTTGAAAAATTGGTGGAAAGCCGCCTGACCCAGAAAAGCATGGGCTTTGG
>JAKSBM010000764.1 GCA_022361135.1 Desulfobacterales bacterium
AATTGGTGAAAAATTTGGGGCTGGAGCGGTTTTTCATCCAGGTCATCGGCATGCGGGGGGAGAGTAAGAAAAACGCCGCCCCCCACCAGGTTTCCAAGGATCTCTGGCTCACCACCATTCCTGATGTGGCCGAGGAAATTGCCCGGTCCGGGATCATTGTCACCTATCCCAAGGTCTTTCTGGACAAGGGGGAGGCCTTCCAATGCGCAGGCCTGGTGGCGGACAATTATTTTGTTTTCCCCAACGGCCGGGTCTACCAATGCCCCATTTGCGAGGATTTTCCCCTCCATGCCCATACCATCGAGGAAAATGAATTGGTTCCCACCGGTCCGGTGAACGAGACAAATCTTTTTGACCTCACCATTCCCGAGGGCTGTGTCATGAATAAGATGATCCAGCCCGGTAATTTGGCCTACGATGACGAGGGTCAACCGGCCCACGCCATTGCCTGTTGCATGCTCAAGGAGGAAATTACCCCCTAGAAAGAGCCATTGCAGAGCCCCTGCCTGAATCCCCGCCGGTCCGGCGGGGACCACACCCCCCGTTAGACGCCCCGAAGTAGAACCGCCCACACCCCCTTTGAAAATTTGGTATGAAGTTGATTTTGATCCTCCTGGGGATCCTGTTGGCCCATGGCCCCGTATTGGTCCATGCCCTGCCGGTGCCCCCCGGGGACATCCCCCTGGATGCTCCCCGTGAACACAATTCGTCCCCCCCGAAGATGCCCCAAAGCCCGTCCCACGGGACAGCGCCATCCCCGGCCTGGCATCTGCGGCCGGTGCTCCTGGGCGTCGATGGAACCCCGCCCATTTTTGGCCCGGCCCCGGAGCCGGACACCCGTATTTTCCTGGACCCCCAGGGCATTGCCCTGAAGCTCACCGGCTATCTCCCCCATAAAATCCGCTATTTTTTCATGGGCTTTCCCCCCTTCCACCGATGGCTCCACAAGCCCGGGGTGGAATAGGTGGAAATTTCCATGGAACCGGTTTGAAAATATGCGCCCAATGGATTCGAAGGTTTGGCTTCCAACCCGGCGGTGACGGGGGGAGGAAGATTCCACTGCCACCACCTGATCCCCCGGGAATGATTGGTAAATTTAAAATGATGTTCCCATTGAATGGGACCCAACGAGATGCATGGGATGGCCGGATGAATCACAACAAACATATGTTTGGGAGTGGTCATAACCATGGTGCCGTTGCATGAAAATTGGTTTCCTTTGGAGGCGGGCATATCCGGGCGGGCGGGGAACTTTTTCTTTACAATGGATAGGGCCTTGAATAAAGTACCTCCCATTTACGATGAACTGAATGGTGTTAAGGAGATCTGGGATGGACGGGTACAACGGAGTGAGCTTTCTGGGGATTTTTCTATTGATGGGCCTGGCCCATCTCATTGCGCGGTTCGGCTTTGGTGAAAAGCAGGCGGTGAACCGCCATCTCCTGGCCTGGGGGGTGGGCCTTCAATTGATCTTTGCCCTCTTTATCTTCATTGTCCCGGCCGGGGTCTCGGTTTTCCAGGCCGTCAACGGCCTGGCTGTGAAGATCCTTTCCGCTTCGGCCCAGGGCGCCCAGTTTGCCTTTGGGCCCCTGGCCCTGCCCCCGGGTACCCAGGGGTCCCTTGGATTCATATTCGCCTTCCAGGCACTGCCCACCATCCTCTTTTTTTCCGCCCTGGTGGCCATGCTCTACCATTTCAATATCCTGCCCTTTATCATCCGGCAATTTGCCCGGATTTTCACCCGGCTCATGGGCATATCCGGGGCGGAATCCC
>JAKSBM010000034.1 GCA_022361135.1 Desulfobacterales bacterium
CCCCTTTACCTGGGGCTGCGGCAGTGGGCCAGGGAGAAAAACCAGGACATCCCCTGGTGGCAGGTGGCCATGATGTATGGTTGCTTTGTTTCATTCTGCCTGGTGGTGGCCGGGGGCATGACCCTGGCCGGGGAGTATGAAACCCGGGCCGGTCTCTATTTCATCGGCTTCCTGGGCACCGCCCATGTGGTGGTGGCCGCCCTCATGGGCCGGTTCTTTGTTTTCCAGACCCGGAAGTGATGATTTGACCATGGTTGAGAAATTGAAAAAGCTGTTTGCCCTGGGATCCATCTTGATCCTGGGGCTGGCCTGGCTGGGGGGGCAGTCCCGCTCCCACCAGGCCCTGGAAAGCCGGATCGGGGAAATGATCCCCGGCCTGGAATCCCTGGAAAAGGTGGAGACCGGGATTTACCGGGGACAGACCCGGGATGGCCTTGAATGCACCATTGCCCTGGCCACCCGCCCCAGCTATGGCGGCCCCTTGACCGTGGCCCTGGTGGTGGGGCCGGATTCCCGGGTGGTCCAGGCCGGAATCCTTGGGAGCACCGACACCCGAAGCTTCCTCCAGCGGGTGGTGGACCATGGAATCCTGGATGCACATGTGGGGGCAGCCCTGGATGGGTTGCCCCGGGTGGACGGCGTCTCCGGGGCCACCCTCTCATCGGATGCCGTGATCCAGGGCCTGGCCCGGGCCGGGGAATCTATCCTGGGCCGTCCGTCCGTGGAACCCTCCCTGTTTTCCCCTTCAAAATCCGAGTGGGTGAAGCTGGGGGGAACCCTGGTCTTGTTTGCCTGGGCCCTGGTTCTGGTGCGTTTGAAACCCGGTCCGGGGCGGCGGTGGGGACGGCGGTTGCTCTCCCTGGCTTCCCTGGTGACCCTGGGGTTTCTCTGGGGATCTCCCTTTTCCCTTTCCTCCCTGGGGCTGATTCTATCGGGCATGTGGCAACGGGGCTTGGCCTCTTGGGCAGCTGTGCTCTGCATGGCATTGGCCGTTGTGCTGTTTCTGGTCACCCGGAAAAACCTTTATTGTGCCCATATCTGTCCCTTTGGCACCCTCCAGGCCGGATTGGGGAAAATCACCCGCTGTCCCGCCCCCGGATCCAAGTCCTGGATGGCCTGGGTGGCCCGGGGGACCACGTTGGCCGCCCTGGCCGCCGCCCTTTATTACCGGGATCCGTCGCTGGCTTCCTATGAACCCTTTGCCATGGCCTTCAGTTTCATTGGGTCACCCTGGATGTATGGGTTGACCCTGGGAATTCTTCTGGCTTCCCTCCTGGTCCATCGCCCCTGGTGTAAATTGTTCTGCCCGGTGAATGCCATCTTTGATTACCTCAGGTTCATGCGCAGGTGGTTGAAAAATTTTCCCGGGAAAAGGAGGAACCATGGATAAAAGAAAATGGATGACTTTGGCGATATTTCTGCTCTTCTCCGGTCTGGTCTGGGGAGAATGGGTTCTGCGCTGGCAGGGGGCCTCCTCCGAGGAGAGCCAGGCCGGTATGTATTCTTCAAAACCGGTGGCCCGTGCCACGGTCCAACCTAAGGCAGAGAAGGATTACGGCAAGCTCATCGAAGCCGCCGATACCATCCGCCATTGATCCCTTTCCACGCCGGGTGCCGCCCTTTGCAATTGGCCGGGGATCCTCCTTGACAGCCAGGATCCCCTGGTCTATGACAGCCGTGGTGGCGGGTGGCCAATTGAACCGGGGCGGTTGCCCCGGCCCCTGTCCATTTACTGGGGGCCGGTCCAAACGGAGGGATGGATTCGATTCCAGGGCCGGAGTGAAACCGGAATTTCCCCTGTCCACCCTATTTATGTAAAGAGGATGCCGGATTTAAATGAGGATGCAGGCCTTGATAGCTCCTGGACAAATTCGAAGGTTGGGGAATCCATGGCCGCTGTTGGTTCTGTTGGTTCTGGTGGTATGGATTGGACTGTCCATTCCATTGATTTCCAGGGCCAATGATCGGGTGGAAGGGCTGCCCATGTCTGCCGATTGCCCCGATGCCGTCATTTCCAGCGCCCTGGACACCAGCCGTTCCGCCCTGGGGATTCGTTTGGAGGCAGCCGGTGATTCCTGCACCATCTCCGGCAGGGTGGGGGGAGAGCATATCTCCTACATCGGTGTTTCCGGTCCCGGGGGAACCCGGTATGTCCTTTCCTTTATCCCGGTCCAGGGCAAGCCCGGTCTTTTTCCGGCCTGGCCCGATGGCCTGGAAATTTCGCCGGGTGAAGAAAAAGAGATCTCCATTCCCATGGATGCACCGGGATTTGTCCTGGGCATCTCCGCCCATCCTTACGGTGAATATCGCTTCACCCTTACCCGCCAATAGGGAGCCATTTCCCAACCGGATTTCATCTGCTTGACAGCCCCGTGGCCGACGGGGTATTTTTAAAACATCTTTATCCTTCCCCTGTTTGTGTCCTGCTTTTTTTCTTTGCATGATCCCCTTTAACCGTCTTTCCATTTCATTATTCCCTTCTCCATCGCACGGCCATGGGGTTTCCATCCCTATTTAGGAGGTATGAGTTCAATGAGTACCATGAATATTTCCCTGGAAAAGGAACGGGAGGCATTGCCCGAGGACCGGGCTGTGGTGCCGGTGGTGGACATGCATCTTCACTATGTGGATTTTCTCCAGCACACCGATTCCTTTGAAACCCACAGGGATCTGGAGAGCGGCCGGGCCGTCACCGGCCTGGTTAAGGCCATGGAAGATGGGAACATCTCCCGGAACCTGGTCTTTGGCCTGCCCGTGAAAAAGAAGTGGGAGTGGTTTGAGCCCCGCAGCCCCCATTATTACCTGTCCGATAATTCCCGCTGCATCCATTGGCCCTCCACCGATGAAATGGTGGCCCAGGATTACATGAAATTGTCCCGGGAGGTCCAGGGTCGCATCGCCCCCACCCTGGCCGGTTTCGATCCCACCGATTGTTTTGCCGTGGATTATGTCCAGGCCATGTTCCATAAATATCCCTTCTGGAAGGGGGTGGGGGAGGTCCTGCTGCGCCACGACGATCTCACCAACCTCACCCTGGGGGAAATCCCCCGGGCCAACCATCCGGCCCTTTTCCCCATCTATGACTTCTGTGCGGACAAGCAGGTCCCCATCTGCCTCCACCAGAACAGTACCAGTGTGGGGTCGGTGCTCACCCGCAAGGGGAATGATCCCTATATCTATCTCCATGAATTGGAGGAGGCGCTTGAAAAATTTCCCCAGACGACATTTGTCTGGGCCCATTGCGGGGTCTCCCGCCGGGTGATCCATCCGGAATACCACCGCATGCTTATCGGGATGATGCAGCAATATCCCAACCTCCACCTGGATCTTTCCTGGCTGGTCTATGAAAATTGCGTCTGCGAACCCCGGAAGGACAAGACCAGTCCTTTGGTTCCCAAGGATGTCTGGATCCTGGAGGTGATTGAGCCCTATGCCGATCGCATCATGCTGGGGTCAGACCTTTGCGGCCATTTTTCCACCCTGGGGAAAACCATGGCCCGGTATAACCTTTTGCTCCGGGCCCTGTCGGACACGGCCCGGGACCAGGTGGCCCGGATCAATGCCGAGCGCCTTTATTTCCCCGAATCCGTGCTGCCGGAGCTTTAATTCGACCGGGTCCGGTTCCATTCGGCCCCGTTGAATTTTTCCAAATCCGTCTTATCTATTTAATCACCCCTGGCGGGGAGTGGAGGCCGGCCGTCGGTTCCCATTCCCCGCCTTAATTCTTCTGAAGTCAGGTGAATGGATGACTCCCCAATTTCCCAGGCCCCTGCAGGCCCTGGTCCTTAAATTGTTCCCCGCCTCCCTCCAGGGGCAGATGCTCATTCTGGTCTTTCTGGTGGTTTCCGGTGCCATTTTCGTTTCCGGCGCTATTTTTGCCACCTTCATCGGGAATATTTCCAAGCAGCAGATCAGTAAACGGGCCCTGGACATCGGCCATACGGTGGCCCGGATGCCCCTGGTTCAGGAAACCCTGGCCACGGGCCATGATCCCCAGGGTCGCCTCCAGGCCCTGGCCGAAGCCGTGCGCCGGGAGACCGGGGCCCAGTTCATCGTGGTGGCGGACAGTCAAAGTCGCCGGTTTTCCCACCCCGATCCCCATAAGATCGGCAAACCCTTTGTGGGGGGGGATGAAAAAAAGGCCCTGGAACTGGGTCTTTCCTATACATCGGAAGCCGTGGGAACCCTGGGGCCCTCCCTGCGCAGCATCGTTCCCGTTCGGGGGGGATCTGGGGAGGTGGTTGGTTTTGTCTCCGTGGGCTATCTCCAAACCCAGGTGGTGGAGACCATCCAGGGTTACCAGCGGGAGCCGGCCACCCTGATTTTCATGCTTTTTGTGGTGGTCCTCCTGGGGGCCACGGGCATTGCCCGGTATGTGAAAATCCAGACCCTGGGCTTGGAGCCCCGGGAGATCGCCTCCCTTTATTTGGACCGCCAGGCCATATTGGAAACCATCCAGAACGGGATCATCGCCGTGGACGAACACGGGGTGATTCGGCTGATTAATCCGGCGGCCCGGGCCTTGCTTTCCCTGGGGAGCGAGGCCGATCTCATCGGCAGGAAGGTGGATGAGGTCTTTGCCGATACCGATTACCTGGCCCTCCTGGGGGCCGGTGGCGGGGCCGCCCTCCAGGAGGTCCACGCCGAGGGCCGGGCCTTCCTCTACACGGCCGTGCCCATTTCCTATGCCGGAGCGGTCCACGGCATGGTGGCCAGTTTCCAATCCATGGAGGATTTTTACAAGCTGCGCCAGGAGTTGCGCCAGACCCGTGAGTTCTCCGACATGCTCCGGATCCAGGCCCACGAATATTCCAACAAGCTCCATACCCTGGCCGGCATGCTCCAGATGGAGGCATACGGCGAGGCCCTGGAGCTGGTCACCCGGGAAAGCACCGGGATCCAGAGTCTGATTCAGACCCTGACCGGGGCTGTCCCCCATCCCCCCCTGGCCGCCATTATCATGGGCAAATACAACCGGGCCCTGGAAATGAAGGTGGAGTTCTGTTTTAATCCGGATTCCACCATGGCCCGGATTCCGGAAGGATATGATTTCGAACGGCTGGTCACCATTGTGGGAAATCTTTTGGACAATGCCCTGGAAGCGGCTTCGGGGTTTCACCATCGTCCCCCCCGGATTCAGCTTTTCATGACCGACATCGGCCATGATTTGATTTTCGAGATCGAGGATTCCGGCCCGGGGGTGGCCGTGGCGGACCAGGGGAAAATTTTTGAAAAGAATTACACGAGTAAGGGCCGGGACAACGGTCCCGGGAGCATCCACGGGGTGGGCCTCTTTCTGGTGGATCAATATGTCAAGGAGCTGGGCGGCCATATCATGGTGTCCAAGGGCGAGTTGGGCGGGGCCCTGTTTACCCTGAGTCTGCCCCGCATGGGATGAGGAGTGGAATGGAAGATCTGCGTGTATTGGTGATTGAAGACGATGCCCGGATAGCGGAGATGCATCGGTATTTTGTGGATAAGGTGGCGGGATTCCAGGTCATGGGCATTGCCCAGAATTTGGAGCAGGCCCGGGATCTGGTGAACCTCCTGGATCCGGATTTGCTCCTGCTGGATCTTTACATGCCCGACGGCAACGGCATGACCCTCCTCCATGAGTTACGGGGCCAGGGCCGGGCCGTGGACGTGATTCTCATCACCGCGGCCAAGCATGTGGCCGATGTCCAGACGGCGTTGCGGGCCGGGGCCTTTGACTATTTGGTAAAACCCGTGATTTTTGACCGGTTTGAAAAGGCATTGATCCGGTTCCGGGATTTTCGTCGGGTCATGGACCAGGGGGAGAATACCCTGGAGCAAAAGGACATTGATGCCCTGAACCCCGCCCTCAACGCACCGGAGGAGCCCGGTTCGGAAAATGTGCCTAAGGGGATTGACGTCCTCACCCTGGGCAAGGTGCGCCGGGCCTTTACCCAGGTGGGGCCCAATGGATTCAGCGCCGAGGAGGTGGGGGAGAAAATCGGGGCCAGCCGATCCACGGCCCGGCGGTATCTGGAATACATGACCACCACCATGGAGTTGCGGGCCGATGTGGTCTACGGCAGCGTGGGCCGACCCGAGCGTCGGTATTTTCCCAACGAGGGATAGGAGGCATCCGGTGGGTGGGTTCCGGGGCCCTGGGATTCCAGGCCGGAAGATTCCACGGCGGCCATTGATTCGGTTGCCATGAAATATTCAAACTAAAAAAGGCACGCCCATTGGGGCGCGCCTTTTTTTTATGGGTAGGATGGGGGCACGGGACTAACCGGTGCCCCTGTCCCGGATCGTAATTATCCGATGAAAATCTGGGCCAGGGTATATCCCACACAGCAGGCCATGATCACACCGATGAGGCCGGGAACCATGAAGCTGTGGTTGAAGTAGTACTTACCGATCTTGGTGGTGCCGGTGACGTCAAAGGTGCAGGTGGCGATGTCCGAGGGATAGTTGGGGATGAAGAAATAGCCGTAGCAGGCGGGCATGATCCCGATGACCAGGGCCGGGGACA
>JAKSBM010000069.1 GCA_022361135.1 Desulfobacterales bacterium
GGAATGGATTTTGTTGATGTTCCACATGATTTCCTGGGACAATTCATTGAGCTGGGCCTTGTACTTGGGAATCACCTCATCCCGGCCCACCAACCATCCCCCCAGCTTACCGCCGGAGATATCATCGGTGATGTCCACGTCAAAGGAGCCCTGCCAATTGATCTGACCGTCCTTCATGGCCAGGGTATTGTGGTGAACCCCGTTGACCAGTGTGGAGCCATTGGCCACATTGATAATAAGGGCCCCATCGCCCTGGGAGATGATGTCCACATTGATCAATTCCGCCAATTGATCCACAAGCCCGTTCTGCTGATCCCGCAGGTCATTGGCCGACCCCATGCCCTCCATGGCAATGATCTGCTGGTTAAGATCGGCCAGTCGGCTGGCAATGGAATTGATTTCCCCCAGGGTGGTTTCCACTTCCTTGGTAATCTCAAGGCTCACCTGGTCCAAATCACTGTTCAAGCCGGTGAAGCGATCGGCCAATTTGGCCCCCTGCTCATAAACTTGAACCCGCTGGGAGGCCCCCAGCGGACTGTTGCTCAGGTCGTGCCAGGAATTCCAGAAAGCCCCCAGGGACGTATTTAAACTGGCTTCGGAAGACTCGTCAAAATAGCCCTCCACCACCTTCATATAGGATTCGGCTTCCTGGAGTGCGGTCTGGGTCGATTTTTCATCGGTGAGGCGGTTTTCCAAAAGGGTGTCCACGGTGCGCTTCACCTGGGAAACATTGACGCCGGTACCAAAAAGATGCCCCCCGTAAATGGCCGGGGTATTGGAAATGTGATCGGCACGCTGGCGGGAGAAATCCGGGTTGTTTACATTGGAAACATTGTGCCCGGTGACGTTCAATCCGTATTGCTGGGCGGCAATGGCGGTTTTGGCAATGCTCAGGGTTGATGACAATCCGCTCATATATTACACCTCGGCATGGATCAGGCGGGAGCTCTGTTTCTGCCCGGGCATGGCCCCCATGGGGGTGTACTGGGCGTTGGAAGGATCGTTCACGGCCACGGCCATGATGTCGTCAATCACAGCCAGATATTCACGGACATGCTTCTGGTTGTCCCGGGAGCGGGCGGCAATTTCTTCCTTGCACAGTTCAATGGTAACCTTGTGCAGCTTTAACCGGGCCTTGGCAGAGGATGGAAAGGGAACCGCTTTTAGAAGACGGGCCAGGGAAAAGGTCTGGGCATCCATGCCCGCTTCCCCGCACACGGATTCGGCCAGCGCCAGGATTTCGTTGCGAACGCCCACAATCTCAAATGAAATCTGCTTCTTTTCCTCGGCACATTTCCACAGGGATTCCACATCCATGTCAACGATATATTGACGTTCGGTCTCAAGGAGTTCCAACAATGACTTGTACAAGCTCTCCTTGGCCTGAACCATTTTTTCAATCTCATGGGAAATTTCTTCCATGGTTTCTTTCCTCCTCTAAGGGGTCACCCCCCGGGATTTCAGTCCAAATAAATTTGACTGCGGAATTTTTTTCCCGTTTCCCTGGGGTTTTGGTGTTCGATAAAGGAAAGAGCAAGTTGCATGCCATTGAACGGAAGTGGTGAGACAGGAAGGGCAAATACGGTGGGATATTAATTAGTTGGACTTTTTCAATTCACGATAAAGGAACTCTTTAAGGCCCATGCCGCCATGGCCCTGGGAAAGTCTGTCCGCCAATTCCTGATCGTGCATGGATTGATAAATATCCTGGGCATTGGAATCCTGGAACAGGGCGTTCCCGGGAAGGGTTTTACGCATTTCACCAATCATTTTTTCCATGAAAACAGCTTCAAATCCTGCGCAGGCATCCTTCAATGCCTGGTCTTCGGCAGCATCGGAAGCCTTGTCCTTAATCTGATTCATCTGCCCGGTGATCCGGGACCATGCCACCTTGTCCATGTCCTATTCCTTTTGGGATTCTCCATCCATTCCAAGGGCACTTCCCCCCGGACCGGACAGATCCTTCCCATGAAAAATCCGGATTAAATAATTTCCAACTCCGCCTGGAGGGCACCGGCGGCCTTGATCCCCTGCAAAATACTGATCAAATCCTCGGGTTTCACCCCCAGGGCATTGAGGCCACGGACCAATTCTCCAATGGTGGAATTCCCCTTTAATTCCATGACCCGTTCCTGGGTGGGATCCTCCCCTTCTTCGTTCTCAATGGTCACGGAAAGATCGCCATGGGCTACGGCCACACTGGAAATCCCCACATCACTGCCAATGACAATGGTGCCGGTTTTCTCATTGATGATGACCTTGGCCGTGGTGTCCGGAACCACGGAGAGGGTTTCAATGTCGGCAATGAATTCGGCCACATCCCGCTGCCACATGTCTTCGGGAACCCGAAGCTCCAGGGCGCTGGAATCCAGGAGGCGGGCACTGCCCTCCCCCACGGCGGCATTGATGGTGTCGGCCATGCGCCGTGCCGTTGTGAAATCCGGACGGAACAGGGAAAGGGTCAATTTTTTCTTCCCATTCAATTGAAAGGGAATCTCCTGTTCAACCGATGCCCCGTTAACCACACGGGCCGCCAGAAGATGACTGTCCCTGGCCCCTGCCCCACCGGGGGCAGCCAGACTCAGGGAACCCTGGGCCAGGGCATAAACCCGCCCGTCCACCCCCTTCAGGGTGGTCATGAGCAGGGTGCCGCCCTTGAGGCTTTTGGCATCCCCCAGGGAAGAAACGGTGACGTCGA
>JAKSBM010000040.1 GCA_022361135.1 Desulfobacterales bacterium
AAAAAATCCAGGAAATGGAGAAAAAAATCGAGGCCTTTACCCAATTGTCCAAGCCCGTGGCCCCGGACAATGCCATCGGGCGGCTCACCCGCATGGAGGCCTTGAATTCCAAGGGAATCAACGAGGCGTCACTGGCTGGAGCCCGTGACGCCCTCAGGGCCCTGGAGGATGCCCTGGCCCGGGTGGATGACCCGGATTTCGGGTATTGCCGCCATTGCGAGGAGCCCATCGCCCCCAAGCGGTTGCGCATCATGCCCGAGACCCCCTTTTGCACGGCTTGTGCCCAGAAGCTCCAGGGCGGTTAGCCATTATTTTTTTAAAAGGGGTGTCTTTACCTTAGGGAATATGGGTATATCTTTATCCGAACATCTAATTTTCTAGTCAGGAGGGGATTTATGGATAAACTGGATGCCATCTTTGCTCCGGAAACGATCGCTGTTATCGGTGCCTCCACCACAAAGGGGAAGGTGGGGCATGATATTTTTGCTAATATTCTGTCCGGCGGCTACAAAGGCACCCTATACCCGGTCAACCCCAAGGCCAAATCTGTTCTCAGCGTCAAATGCTATACCTCCATTTCCGCCATTCCCGATCCCATTGATCTGGCCATGATCATCCTGCCGCCCAAGGCCGCCCTGGCCTCGGTGAAGGAATGCATTGCCAAAGGAGTCCGGGGCATTGTCATTGTTTCGGCCGGATTCAAGGAGGTGGGGGGCGAAGGTCTGGAAATGGAAAACCAGATCAAAGCCGAATGCGAAGCCGCCGGGGTCCGCCTGGTGGGACCCAACTGCCTGGGGGTGATCAACCCTTCTCCCAAGGTCTCTTTGAATGCCAGTTTTTCCGCCCGCATGCCCGCACCGGGGAATGTTTCCTTTATTTCCCAGAGTGGGGCCCTGTGTACGGCGGTGTTGGACTATGCCGCAGACAAGGGCTTTGGCTTTTCCAAATTCATCTCCATCGGGAACAAGGCCGATGTGGACGAGTTGGATCTGCTGCGGTATTACCACGAAGATCCGGACACCGATGTGGTCATGATCTACATGGAGGAGCTTTCCCGTCCGGCCGAGGAATTCGTCAACGAGGTCCGGGAAATGACCTCCGGGACCCACCCCACCCATGTCATTGCCATTAAGTCCGGTTCTTCCGATGCCGGTGCGGCTGCCGCCGCTTCCCACACCGGGGCCTTGGCCGGGTCCGATGTCATGTACGACGGACTCTTTACCATGTCCGGCATCCTGCGGTGTAAGACCGTGAACCAACTTTTTGATTATGCCCAGGCCTTTGCGGCCAATAAATATCCCACAGGCGACCACGTGGCCATCGTTACCAATGCCGGGGGGCCGGGAATCATTGCCACGGACATGAGCGAGCAATCCGGCCTTAAACTGGCGGAGTTTTCCAAAGAAACCGTCAAGGAATTGAAAAAGTACCTGCCGGCCACGGCCAATTTCCACAACCCCGTGGATGTCATCGGGGATGCGGCCAAGGACCGGTATGAAAATACCCTGGCCACGGTGCTGGGGGACCGTGGGGTGGATGCGGTTCTCATCATCCTGACGCCCCAGTCCATGACCGATGCCATTGGCACGGCCGAAGCCATTGTGAAAATTGCCCGCCATTCCATCAAGCCCATCCTCTGCGCCTTCATGGGGGTGGTGGATGTTTCCGACGGGGTGAAGCTGCTCCAGGAGCACAAGGTCCCCGTCTACCAGTTCCCCGAATCCGCCGCCCGCTCCCTTGGGGCCCTGCGGGAGGGAATGAAATGGTTGTTCCGAAAGATTCTTCCCCAATATGAGCTCTCCTTTGACCGGGATCGGGCCGGTGCCATTATCCAGGGGTATCTGGACGAAGGGCGCCATGTGCTGGGGGAATTGGACGGCAATGAAATTTTAAAATGCTATGGATTCAATACCATTCCCATGGCCCTGGCCAAATCCCGGGAAGAGGCGGTTGAAATTGCCCGCGAAATCGGGTATCCCGTGGTCATGAAAATCGTCTCCCCCCAGATTCTGCACAAGTCAGATGCCGGCGGTGTCAAGGTGAGGCTGGCCGATGACCAGGCCGTTGGCGATGCCTTCGATCGGATTATGGCCAATGCGGAGGATTACGATGCCGCAGCCACCCTGGAAGGGGTGCTGGTTCAGAAAATGGCCCCGGAGGGAAAGGAAGTGATCCTGGGTGTGTCCAAGGATCCGGTCTTTGGCCATGCGGTCATGTTCGGACTGGGCGGGGTCTTTGTGGAAGTGTATAAAGATGTGGCCTTCCGCCTCAGCCCCATGGGGCGCAACGTGGCGCGCCGCATGGTGAAAAGCATTAAGGGCTATCCCATCCTCAAGGGGGTCCGGGGACAGGCCCCCTCGGATGTGGAGGCCATTGAAAAGAATATTGTGGCCCTAAAGGCCCTGGTGGACGACCATCCCATGATCAAGGAGTTGGATATCAATCCCCTCTTTGTCCATGAAGAAGGGGAGGGGACCACCGTGGCCGACATCATCATCCGCCTGGAGGCCGATGAGCATTAGGTTTTTGTTTACAGGATTTAAAAAGAGGTGAATCAGATGACCAACCCGGAAACACAGGAAGGGGCTGCATTGCCCAAGGTGGATTTTTCAAGTTTTATTCTTTCTTTGTATTCCTCCGGCCTGGTCCAGCTGGGACGGGTGGAAGACCCTTCAACGGGGAAAAAGAATGTTAATCTGACCATGGCCAAGCATTCCATCGACATGATTGAGATGCTCCAGGAGAAGACCCGGGGCAACCTCAGTGCCGATGAGGAAAATTTGTTCAAGGCCCTGCTCAGCGAGCTGCGCATGGCCTATGTGGAGGCCACCAGTTGATCCAAACCCTGGCTTCTCCGGCCAAGATTAATCTCTTCCTCCATGTCACCGGCAAAAGGCCCGATGGATACCATGAGCTTTGTTCGGCCATGGTGAAATTGGACCTGGCCGATGAAATGGTTTTTGATTTTTCCCGGTCCGGAATTGATGTGACCTGTGACCACCCCCTTGTACCCGGTGATGAAACCAACCTGGTCTGGAGGGCTGCAGAGTTGTTTTTCAGGGAGTGGGAAGGGGCCGGATATGGTTCCCTTCCCATCCCCGGCATGGGGGTGGAAATCCATAAAAAGATTCCCGTGGGCGGTGGTCTGGGGGGCGGCTCCTCCAATGCCGCCACCACCCTGGCGGCGTTGAATGGGATTTGTGGGGATCGGTTCTCCCGGGATGCACTCATGGCCATGGGATTGGAGTTGGGGGCGGACGTGCCCTTTTTCCTGTTTGGCGGACCGGCCCTGGCCCGGGGAGTGGGGGAAGTTTTGGAGCCCCTGGCTCCGGTGCCGGAGATGGCCGTCCTTCTGGTGGACCCGGGAATTTTTGCCTCCACGGTTCGGGTTTTTAAAAATTTTAAATTGACAACCCGGGAATTTTTGACTATAAATCCTGGTTCGAATGTTCTGCCAAACAGGCAGACGCCTGAAACCGGTGTGGTGCTGGAAAATGATCTGGAAATTTCAGCCTTTGAACTCTATCCCGGGATACGGGCAGCCAAGGAAGAAATGGCGTCGTTGCTGAACGAAGACGTGCACATGTCCGGCAGCGGTGCGGCACTTTTTATCCTGTATCCAGATCAAGACAGGGCCAAGGATGATTATCAACAACTGATCCAGCACTGGACAGAAAAGCCGTTTCAGGTTATCCTTTCTTCTTTGAGCAACACATAATTTGGTAATTTAATGTACTGGGGCGTCGTCAAGCGGTAAGACACAGGGTTTTGATCCCTGCATTCAGAGGTTCGAATCCTCTCGCCCCAGCCATTTTTTTTTATCTTAACAATAAAGAGACGTGTTATGAATGGCTTGTCGATTTTTGCAGGTAACTCCAATCCGCTGCTGGCGGGTCGAATCTCCGAGTACCTTGCAAAACCGCTGGGTAGACTAAAGGTCAATCGCTTCAGTGATGGGGAAACCCAGGTAGAAATCCACGAAAACGTTCGGAAGCAGGAAATCTTCGTTATCCAGTCCACCTGCAAACCCGTAAATGACAATTTGGTTGAGCTTTTGTTGCTCATTGACGCCTTCCGGCGTTCTTCTGCCAGCCGCATTACTGCGGTTATTCCCTATTTTGGGTATGCCCGGCAGGATAAAAAAGTGTCTCCTCGGGTACCCATCAGTGCCAAACTGGTCGCCGACCTTCTGGACAACGCTGGTGTGGATCGGGTGATCACCATGGACCTCCATGCAGGCCAAATCCAGGGCTTTTTCAACGTGCCCGTGGACAATCTCTATGCTGCTCCCATTATCATTGACGACATTAAAACCCGCTACACCGAAGACCTGGTGGTTGTATCACCGGATGCCGGCGGTGTTGAACGGGCCAGAGCCTATGCCAAACGTCTGAATTGCGGGCTGGCCATCGTTGATAAACGTCGCAGCGCGCCCAACCAAGCCAAGGCAATGGCGATCATCGGAGATGTTAAAGATAAGGTGGCTCTGGTTATCGACGATATGGTCGACACCGCAGGTACCTTGACCGAGGCCGCCAGTGTTATTCGTGAGAAAGGGGCCAAGGAAGTTCACGCATACTGCACCCATCCGGTGCTGTCCGGCCCTGCCATTGAAAGAATTAATAATTCATCACTCAGCTCTCTTGTTGCCACAGATACCATCCCGCTGTCTGAAGAAGCACTGAAATGCGATAAGATTAAGACGCTTTCCGTTGCAA
>JAKSBM010000739.1 GCA_022361135.1 Desulfobacterales bacterium
ACCGCACAGGGGACACCTGTTGTACGCACGAACAGAAAATTTGGGTTTTCTGTTTGCCTTTGCGATCAAAGCTTTTTTAGCCAAGCTTTCCTCCTTAGGTCCTTAGTTT
Organism: Desulfobacterales bacterium; assembly: GCA_022361135.1. Next base: position 110 of record JAKSBM010000739.1, read on the forward strand.
TTGAAAGGCATTCCCATGAGTTTCAGGAATTTTTTGCCTTCTTCATCAGTTTTAGCTGAGGTCACAACAGTGACATTCAGACCTTTAATAGCATCGGTCTTATCATAATCAATTTCAGGGAAGATGATGTGCTCAGTGATGCCGAGGCTGTAGTTGCCGCGGCCGTCAAAGGCTTTACCAGAAATCCCTTTGAAGTCCCTTACACGGGGAAGAGCGATGTTAACAAGGCGGTCGAAGAACTCGTACATCTTCTCGCGGCGCAGGGTAACCTTACACCCGATGGGCAGGTCTGCACGCAGCTTGAAGTTTGCGATGGGCTTCTTGGCTCTTGTAATAACGGGTTTCTGTCCGGCAATGAGAGCCAGCTCAGCTGCAGCTGACTCTACAATTTTCGGATTTCTGACCGCTTCACCCAGTCCCATGTTCAATACAATTTTTTCCAGCTTGGGAACTTCGCAGATGTTCTTGTATGCAAAGGCTTCCTTGAGCTGAGGAACTATTTCTTTAGTGTATTTTTCCTTAAGCGTGGTCATTTATTTTCTCCGGCTTTGGTCCTAGGCGTCGATCTGCTGTTCGCACTTTTTGCAGATTCTGACCCGTTTTCCGTCTTCCAGTTGCTTGATGCCAACTCGAGTGGGTTTCACACAGGAATTGCACATGATCATTAGGTTGGAAACATTGACAGGCATGGCCTTTTCCACGATTCCGCCCTGGGGGTTGGCCTGGGTCGGTCTCTGGTGGACCTTCACGACATTAATGTTTTCCACAACGACGCGGTTGGTCTTTTTGTTAACCTTCAGTACCTTCCCGATTTTTCCTTTATCTTTACCGGTGAGGACTTTAACCTTGTCATCCTTCTTGATTCTGATTTTAGTCGCTTGCATAGAATATTCTCCAATCACCCGATCTTAAAGCACGTCGGGAGCTAGAGATACGATTTTCATAAACCGCTTCGCTCTCAGCTCTCTTGCCACCGGACCAAAAATACGGGTTCCGACCGGTTCGTTATTTTTATTCAGTACGACGGCCGAGTTGTCGTCAAACCGGATGGAGGAACCATCGGGTCTGCGGATTTCCTTTTTGGTTCTAACAATAACGGCCTTGACAATGTCGCCTTTACTGACCTTGGAATTGGGAATTGCTTCCTTAACTGAGACGACGATAATATCACCGATACCGGCATATCTGCGTTTGGAACCGCCCAACACTTTGATGCAGTACAATTCCTTTGCGCCGGAGTTGTCTGCGACGGTCAGTCTGGTTTCGCTCTGAATCATTTGCTAACTCCTTATACTAAACGGCTTTTTTCAGGATCTCTGCCACTCTGAACCGTTTCAGCTTGCTCAAAGGTCTGGTTTCGATGATTTTTACTTCATCACCAATATTGCACTCATTTCTTTCGTCATGAGCGTGATATTTCTTATACCGTTTGATGTATTTTTTATAGACAGGATGCTGAACAAATCTTTCGACCTGAACAACAACGGATTTGTCCATCTTATCCGATACGATCAGTCCAATCAGCTCTTTTTTATTTTTCTGAGTA
>JAKSBM010000160.1 GCA_022361135.1 Desulfobacterales bacterium
CTGATCGACCGGGTGGACGATATCCTGGTCGGGAAAAGCGCGGTTGGGATCAAGAATGTCACCGCGAATGAGCCGTATTTCGCTGGCCATTTCCCGCACTGGATCAGAACGACTGGGAATTGCGACGCGCTGGCGAGCAGTCGCCAGTACCCACCGTGGAAAAACACCAGCAGCGGCGGCTCGTCTCCTTCGGCAGGATAAAAATCGAGATATTCAGTCCTCGTTTCCCCATAACGGAGCTTCATCTGCGGCCTGAGCGCGGAGAGGGCCTTGGCATTGAGTTCCTCGAAATGCCTCAGGTATTCGGTGAAGTCCGGCACCGAACTTTCAACATCATACTGTTCGTCCAACTCGGCTTGCGTCGTGAACTCACGATAAAGCTTGACCATGCTTGCCTCCTCGCGCTCCTGCTCCGGAACTCAAAAACTCTGTTTGTCACCCAAATTGAGGAAACAGCTTCGTAGCGCTGCCGCGATGGATAAGCGCGCGGTCTGCGTCGCTTAATCGGTTGTTTTCGGCGAGGTCCCGGACCGAATGTTCCGTCAGCCAGTCCGGCCCGAACGGGTAGTCGGAGCCGAAGAGAATATGATCGGTTTCGACAAGCTCCAGCATTGTCGAAATTGGAAATGTCGCGGCAGAGAAGGTGGTGTCGTAGTAATACTCTTTGAGGTAATCCAGAACATCACGTTTCAGGTTGAACCCATGGATCATGTCCGCTGATTTCAACCGAAAGCTCAGATACGGGAGCGTGCCGCCACCATGAGACAGAATGATCGGGATGCCGGGGTTCCTGTCCAGGGTTCCTGAAAGCACCAGATTGGCAGCCGCGCGCGTCGTGTCGAAGACGAACTCCATGATCCAGGGATAGTAGGGCAAAGGCAGCGCATATTGCGGCAGTCCCGGATGCACGAATGTCGGCAGTTTCCGGCGAGAGAGTTCCGCGAACAGCGGCTCCAGGGCTTCATCGCCAAGGTATTTGCCACGATAGTTTGAAAGCAGCACGACGCCGTCAAGCTTCAGCACGTCAATCGCGTATTCCAGTTCGCCGAGCGAGGCCTCGACATGCGGCAATGGCAATACTGCGAAGGCGCCGAAACGTGTGGGATGCTCCTGCTTGAGCTTTGCCAGATATTCGTTGCATTCCCGGGCGAGAGCGATAGAGAAATCCTCGGGCCCGATCGAGGCACCGGGATCTGTAAACGAAAGAATGGACGTCTGGATTCCACACTTGTCCTTGTATTCAAGGGCGCGTTCCGGCGTCCACTGCAAGTCCGGTTCCTGCAGACTCCTCCCACCAATCGTGACCATTCCCTGTTCACCAAGGCGTGAGACGTACCAGGCTGGCAACAGATGAGTATGAACATCAATCAGCCCCAAGCCGGACAGGTTTGCATTCGTACCGCTCATCAAGACCTCCGTTTTTTGATGATTTTCCCTTGGCTGCCTGCTTTGGCGGTCAAGATGCGGGTTGAAGACCGGACTCTGTTTCACACGCTCAAGGCTGCTCGTGGGGGGGAAACACGCATGAAAGAAAACAGCTTCTTCCTGTCCGGTTTGCATCTTGACCACCAAAGCAGGCTGCTCCCGATCCGAAACATGCGGTGATGATGAAACTACCGCTGCGATCGAAGGCGCCGCACAATGTGGCCGCTAGCTCAGACAG
>JAKSBM010000031.1 GCA_022361135.1 Desulfobacterales bacterium
TATTGTAGAGATCCATGTGGGCCTTTTCGATCTCATCCAGGAGGAGGACCGAATGGGGGTGCTTGCGGATACTGTCCGTGAGGATTCCGCCCTGGTCAAATCCCACATAGCCCGGAGGGGCGCCGATGAGGCGGGAAACCGCATGCTTTTCCATGTATTCGCTCATGTCGAATCTCAGGAATTCGATGCCCATGTTGGCGGCCAGCTGTTTGGCCACCTCTGTTTTCCCCACACCGGTGGGGCCGGTGAAAAGGAAGGAGCCAATGGGACGGTTGGGGGTGGCCAGACCGGCCCGGGACCGTTTAATGGCCGTGGTCAATAGATCAATGGCATGGTCCTGGCCGTAGATGACCTTGAATAATTTTTCCGACAGGGATTCCAGATTGGCCTTGTCCGTGGATGTCACGCTGGTCACCGGCACCTTGGCGATTTTGGCCACTATGGTTTCGATGTCCTTGGGGGTGACGTTCTTGCGTTTGGACGATCCCTTGATCCGCAGATAGGCACCGGTTTCGTCGATGACGTCGATGGCCTTGTCCGGCAGGAAGCGGTCGTTGATGAACTTGTCCGACAGGTAGGCAGCGGCCTCAATGGTTTTGTCGGAATAGGTCAGGCCGTGGTGCTCTTCATAGTATGGCCGCAGCCCCTTGAGGATGAGGCTGGTTTCCCCCACCGAGGGTTCCGGGATTTCAATCTTTTCAAATCGCCGGGAAAAGGCACGGTCCTTTTCAAAATGGTTTTTATACTCTTCGTAGGTGGTGGTGCCGATGCATTTGATCTCCCCGGAGGAGAGGGCGGGCTTGAGGATGTTTGAGGCATCCATGGAGCCGCTGGTGGTGGCACCTGCGCCCACAACCGTATGAATTTCGTCAATGACCAGCAGGGCATTTTCCTTGGACTCCAGGGCCGAGATCACATCCTTGAGGCGTTGCTCAAAATCCCCGCGGTACTTGGTACCGGCCAAAAGGGAACCCATGTCCAGGGAAAAGAGTTCGCAACCATCCAGAAGGGCGGGGACCTTTTTGTCCTTGATGTTCAAGGCCAGGCCTTCGGCAATGGCGGTTTTACCCACACCCGGATCCCCCACCAGGATGGGGTTGTTTTTCCGGCGGCGGCAGAGAACCTGCATCACCCGCTCGGTTTCGTCTCCGCGGCCGATGAGGGGGTCGATTTTACCCAGTTCTGCCTTTTTCAGCAGGTTGGTGGTATAGGCGTCCAGTGGATCCTTTTTCTTGGCCGGTTTGGACCGGCGGTCATCCATGCGAAATACCTTTTGGGGGGCATCGGAATCCGCCCCTTCGGGTTTGAGCTGATCCTCGGTGTGGGAAATCTGTCTGAGGATGTCCAAACGGGTGATGCCTTCGGACTCCAGATAATGGGCGGCGTGGGAGTCTTTTTCCTGGAAAATGGAGGCCAGGATATCGCCCAGGTTCACTTCTGATTTTTCCGCGGACCGGGCATGGTTGATGGCCCGTTGGATCATCCGCTGGAAACCGATGGTTTGCTGGAGAACGTATTCGTCCTTGCTGTCTATTTTGGTGAGTTTTTCGTCAAAAAACTTTTCCAGTTCTTGCTTGATATGGTCGGGGCTTCCGCCGCATTTTTCAATGGTTCCAGAACCCGTTTCATGGTTAAGAATGGCATATAGCACATGTTCAACGCAGACGTATTCGTGGCGTCTCTTTTTGGCTTCTCGAACGGCAAAACCGAGGGCAGTGCTGAGTTCTTTACTTATCATACCTACTCCTTTTCCATGGTGCTTTTTAGCGGAAACCCCTTGCTGGTTGCAAGGTTGTGGACGGTTTGGACTTTGGTTTCAGCAATCTCCCGTGGATAGACCCCACAGGTTTCTTTCCCCCTATTATGTACATTAAGCATGATCTGTGTTGCTTTTTCAAGGGATTTCCCAAAAACGGTAATCAGGATTTCAATGACGAATTCCATGGTGGTGTAATCGTCATTGTGAATGATGACCTTATACATGGGAGGGCGGTCTTCAAGGGTTTTTGAGCCCTCAATGGTTTGAGTATCAGAATCGGAATCCATCATCTGGGGCACCTCTTAATCCATGCAGCATTTTTTGTATTTTTTTCCACTTCCACAGGGGCAGGGATCGTTACGCTGAACCTTTTTGGCCGACCGTTTCATCGGTTGTTTGGCCGCCTCTCCCCCCTCGGCATGGGAGAAGGTGAGGTTTTCCTCCTGGGGCCGGTTCATTTCCTCGGCCTGGTAAGTGTTGGAAATCTGGATTTTGAAAAGGATGTCCAGCACTTCTTCCTTGATGCGATCCATGAGGGCCTGGAACATGTCAAACCCTTCTTTCTTGTAGATTCTCAAGGGGTCTTGCTGGGCATATCCCCGCAGGCCGATGCCTTCCTTGAGGTGGTCCATGGAAAGCAGGTGTTCCTTCCAGCGGGTATCCACGGTCTGGAGGATGATGAACCGTTCCAGCTGCCTGAATTGTTCCGGTTCGACAAAGGCTTCCTTTTCAGCGTATTTTTCCTTGGCCACCTTGGCCAGGGCATCTGCCAGATCGTCCAGGGATGGGTTGTTTTCCACGGCCGGGGCCAGGTCAAATTCAAAGTTGAACAATTGCTTGATGGCCGAGGACATGTTTTCCAGATCCCATTCCCGTGCCGGGGTTTTGTCCTGGGCAAAGGCCGCCACCACATCGTAGGCCTTGTCGTCGATCATGTCCATGACCACGGCCCGGAGGTCTTCCTTGGCCAGGGCTTCTCGCCGTTGACGATAGATGACTTCGCGCTGCTGGTTCATGACATCGTCGTACTCAAGGAGATGCTTCCGGATTTCAAAGTTGTGGCCTTCCACCTTGGACTGGGCATTTTCAATGGCTTTGCTGATAAAAGTGTGTTCAATATGTTCGCCTTCTTCAACCCCGAGGCGGTCCATGACCGAATGGATCCGGTCTCCCCCAAAAATTCTGAGCAGGTCATCTTCCAGGGAGAGATAGAA
>JAKSBM010000943.1 GCA_022361135.1 Desulfobacterales bacterium
ATGGTGGTGGTCCCGGAGGTCACCTCCACCTGGTGGGCCTCCTGGACCCCACCGGTGTACCCCGGGGCGGGCAGGGCCGAGACCTGAATCAGCCCCCGGGAATCCAGGGTAAGATTCCCATCGGTTTCAATTCCGTAGGCATAGGCATCCCCGGTGATATTCGGGGTTGTCTCGATTCCCCCGGTGGCCGTCACCGTGATATCTTTGGTATTGATCAAATTCCCCTGGGTATAAATCCCCTTGGCACGGGCATCACTGAACCCACTGAAATTGGAAGAGCCACCCCTGGCGGAAATGGTCAAGGTGCCGGAGTTATTTAAACTGGTCCCGGTGAACTCAATGCCCGTGGCCCGGGCATCGGCCAGGCTTAAACCGCCCCGGGCAGACACCTCCAAATCTCCGGTGTTCACCAAACTGCTGCCCTCCGCCCGTATCCCGTGAATCCAAGTAAACATCGTTCCGGTGGGACGATAAATATCCATGGAAATCCGTCCGGAATTCTCAAGGCTTCCCTGGGTATGGATGGCATAGGTCCGAAAAAGGCCGGTGGCATCGTGGTAACTGACATCCACATTCCCATGGTTCACCATCTTCACACCGGCATTATTATTACTGATAATGTGAATGTCCACACTCTGGACGGTATGTAAATTTAATAGATTGATATTTCCCGTATTGGTGAAGGTGACCTCCGGGGAATAGGTATTTGAATCATTGATGCGGAGGCTGTAGTAATGACTGCTCAACCAGGCAGTGCTGGAGATATCACCGGTATTCTGGGGGGTGAGGGACACATCGGTGACCAGGGTCGGAGACGCAAATCCCCCGCTTCCCGTGGCCAGGCAAATGGCCCCGGCCAGAAGGAATAGGATTCCCCTGAAAAATGACACCCCCCATTGCTTCATTTAAATGATCTGCCCCTAGGCGGAGGCTTCCCCCAAGACGGTTATGATTTCGCATACGGTTTTCAACAAAGGAAAAAACAGGAAAGACGACACATTGAAAAGACGGTGAATTGTGGAATAAATTTAATATTTTATCATATCCCATCTCCCCGGTGAGAATCAAGGCGGGCCACCTGGGAGATGGAAAACGGGGCATACGTTTTTCCAATGGCACAGACTCTTGCAATACGGGATAGCGACCATTATTTTGACAATAATTCTATTTTTTGATTGTAATTGAGAATTTTGTATGGTTTAACTGGGTTTAATAATGATAATATTGGAGATTCAGGAGAGCACCATTTTCAATGGTATGCTGGTGGTACTCACTCTGATCTGCACAACCTGAAGCTGGATATGCCCTGGACACGGTTCCGGGAATTGCTGTCATCCCCAAGGGGAATGACCTTAACCAGAACGGGTTGAAACCATAGAGCATGGACCGTGAAATACGCCACGGTCTTGGGGGTACCGTTCCGGCCCCGGCCTCCATTATAAGCATTACGGACATTAAGGGGAGATCCGTGGCCCAAGGGGCCGGGGCATCCCTGACCTGTTCACCCATTTTCCCAGGTAGACCTCTTCCTGCCGTTGGCATCTCATTCTGGAAATGCCCAATGGGCTTATCAAAGCAGCGAAAGAATGGCACCCGGTGATATGGAATTGAAAAGCGATCCCCTTACCTGGGGCGAGGGAGGATATCCATGGTGGATGTCTGCCCGGGTAAGGGGAATTTTTCCGCCCCACCCAATGGTCTAACAATTGGACATTTCATCAAAACATCCAAAAGACGTATATTTTCATCCAATTGTCCCAATGGAAAAACCTTGAATTTCCCATGGCAATCGGGTCCAGGCGAATGAACCCCATGGGAATCCGCTCCATGGCGGTTTAAGGCCCCGCCCTTGCACCAATGCCGTCTTCAATCGGCCTGGGAGGAGGGATCCAAAACCACCCGCCCCAGGCTTTGGCCCATGGCCTCTTCGTAGGTCGCTTTCAACGGGGTCAGGTTTCGCCGACTCACGGGAATGACAGCCCCACTTCCCTTGATGAGAAGCCGATTGCCCTCGGCCTCTGAAAAGCCGGCCACATGGCTCAAATTCACCACATGGGAGCGATGGGTGCGAAAAAAACGGGGATCATCCAGGGTATCCAGAATCCGAGCCAGGGAAAGCTTTACCAGGGTTTGATGTCCAGCGGCATCATCCCGGCAATGGATGGTGGCATAATGTTCCTGGATGGAGATATGGGATATGGTAGACGGAAGGAAGTAATACTCGGCCTTACCCGACCGGAAGCATACGGGGCTTTCCTTCTCCTCCCCAAGGGGCGGAGTAAACTGTTTCAGACAAAACAGGGCCAGGATGCCATCCAGGAAGAGGACCGGCACCATCTTCAAAAAAAAGGGAAATGAAAATGCAATAAAACCGTTGCTCGGATCAAAATAGTATTGAAACAACCCGGTCTCCAGATGAAAAAATATGAGCTGGAAGCCCCCCAGAATGCAGAATCCCACCAGGTAAATCAGAATGCCCAATCCCCAGAAACCAGCCAGGCTGAAGTCCGGCCCCCTGCCCCGGCGCCCCAGGAACAAAATCCGCACCTCGCTGAGGGCCAAAAGGGGGAGACCAAAGGCAATGCCATACCCCACGCCCACAATGAGATGGCCCGCCAGGGCAATGGGGTGGAAAAAGGAAATCATGAAGGCCACAAAGGCAATGGCTGCGGAAATCACACCATAGATTTTAAATCGGAGGGACGGGGGAAAATCAAAGGCCAGGGAGGACCGGAAAAGGTGCTGTAACCGGGTGGAAAGCCCTGAACCTTCCTGCCCTGCTTTATCGTTGACCTGCTCCGCCATGGTTTCCCCCTCCAGTCCCATTGATCACCGTTCACTTTTATTGAATCCCGTAATCGGGGTCAAGGAAAATCAAAATCCATTCCCAGGCGAAGCCAGACCAGATGACTTTTTTGATGGTCGGCATATTCCCCGCTGTAGCCCAGGTTGAATCCAATTTCGCCCCGGGTGAATTCCAGGCCGGCCTGGGCGGTGAGGGTGGTTTTATCCGGACGGTATCGCACCTCGCTCACCAGATTCGCCCGGGTCATGGTATTGGACAATTCCCCATGGGATAGGGTGTGGGTGAGCCCCATTCCCAGGTGCCCCACCATCTGCCATCCCCCATCCAGTTTCCAATGGCCGAACCAGGTCAAACCGGCACGGGCGTAAACTTCGGTTTCCTCCATGGTTCCATAGGTGACGTCGGGGCCGGATTGGTTGTCCGTGGTGAAAGCCCGGCGCCGGTTCCACACCGTGGACAGCCCCAGTTCAGGAAATAGATATTGGTCCCCCACCGGATGGAGATAGCCCAGGCCCGAATCCAGCCGAAGGGCCAAAGAATCGTGGGAGGCGGTTTCCCGGTTATCGGCGGCCAGGTCACGGTAATCGGTGCGGGCATGGAAGACCGAGGCCAGACCGGAAAAAAACCAATCCTCATTATGGCGATATACCCCATGGAGACCTCCGGAATAGGAAATAATATCCTCGGATCGGAGATCCAACCCCTCACCGCTGTATTGGACATCCAACCGGGACACCCCGGCATGGATTCCCAAATGGAAATCCGGTGACAGGGACCGGGTCATCCCCCCCAGAAACCCCTGGCTGCGGGCATCATATCCGGAAGCCCCCTCGGTTTCCGACTTCAGGGCCATGGGAATGGCAAAGACAGTGGTTCCCTCCTTCCCCCGGGACAGGGGCATCTGTCCCCGATCCGGGCCCAGGGAATTCATCAACGCCTCCACGCCTTGGTGGGATGTGAAACTGAGTTGGGGCTGGGTCAGGGTGTCGGAGAGTGCCGATGCCATCATGCGGCCGGCCACCATCTGGTGCCCCTGGCCGTTGAGTTCGGTCTGGGCCTGGGTGGAAAGCAGGGGCACCGATGTTTTGGGTGCATATACAAACTTGAGTTTCTGCAGGGCCTGTCCTCCCCCGTTGACGAGGCTGACATCATAATCCAGGGGGCCCCCGGAAACCGATGAAAACTGGTCGGCCGTTGCTGCCCCATCCACCAGCATGGGAATATCATACGCCCCCTGCCCGGTGAAATTGGAATCCACGTGGAGAAAGAGTACGGTATTCGTAAAGGCCACGGAGCCCAGGCCGTTGACCTTTATCACATCATCGTAATCAGAGACCAGGGTTGCGGGGTCGTCCACGGCCATGGCATATCCGGTGATGGAGACCAGGCCGTTCTGGGCCAGGACCTGGTAGGCTTCATGGGTACCGCCGGTCAACCCCGGGGAAGGCAGGGCATCCACCTCAATGACCCCTTCGGAATGGAAGGTATGATTCCCCCGGATCCAGACACCATAGGCAATGGCATCCTCGCTGACATAGGGATCCACGGCGGAATTCCTCACCTTGCCCGCCAGGGTGGTGACCTTTATTTTCCCGGTATTATGGAAATCCGCCTCCGTGTATATTCCCGTGGCCTGGGTCACGGTAACCGTAGAACTACCTGTTATATCCCAACCCGTACATAAAACGGTGATGTTTCCGCTGTTGCGAACCCCTTGGCTGCCCGTGAAGCGAATCCCATCAACCTGGGTCCATCCCACAGTTCCGGAGGAGAACTTACCGGACTGGGCATTGATTTGGATATCCCCGGAATTCACCAGGGAGGCTCCACCACTTCGAAGGCCGTGAACATAAAGGGCACGAAGCAATCCGGCTCCGACCACGGTACCCGAGTCAACTGAAATGGAGATTCTCCCTTGATTCTCAATGGCTCCGGTTGTCTGGATTCCCAAGAAGGAGACGTTCCGGCCGATGCCGGAATAAAGAAAATCAATATCACCCCGGTTCAAAATCCCCACATCTCCATTGTCATTGCCAATACCGGACAGGACATTGGCGGTACTGAGATTCAGGGCCCCCAGGGAAATGTTGCCCCCATTGGTGAACGTCAAATCCGGACTATAGGCTGTGGCATCGGTGAGATTAATTCCACTGTAATAATCGTTCCCATATGCATTTTTCCAGAACAGATAACCGGTAACGGCATCGCTGTTGAAATCCTGGACGCTGATGTCATTATAGGCTTTTCCCGGACCGGCCCGGACCGGGAAAAGGCCCAGGAGCAGCAAAAAACCCAGGACCAAACCTGCCATGTATTTGGGTGAAAACAATTTCATATATCCATTGATTTATCCAATGATTCGCCATATCCCCACCGGCGAATCATCCATGTTTAGCCCCCGGGGGGCCATGGTTCAAAGGGCAATCCCGGCCTGGACCCAAACCAGGTAATTCCGGGTGTCACCGGAATAGCTTCCGCTATAGCCGATGAGAAAATCAAATTGGTCCGTAGTTAAAGCAATCGAAGCTTTTGGAGTCCATTGGGTGCGCTCTTCACTTTCCCTGAGCGTGTGCTTCAAGTCCCCCACCTGCATGGTGTTATGGTATTCGCCGTCGGAGACCAGCTGGGAAATACCCATGCCCAGGCTGGGCCTCAAATAAAGGCCGGGGCGGATCTCCACATCACCGAACCAGCGGAGGCCCGCCGTGAGATAGTATTGGGTTTCATCCATGGCCCCATAGGTGACATCGGGATTGGAGAGGTTCCGGGTGGTGAAGGCGGACCGATGGTTCCACACCCCCACACCACCGATTTCCGGTAACACGGTGTGGCCCCCCCATTGAAAAATATGCCCCAAGGAAATTTCCCCCCGCAGGGACCAGGCATCATAGCTACCGGTTTCCGGGTTCAGGGGGGAGGTATCCCGGTATTCGCCTTCCCCGTAAAAAAGGGAGGCCATGCCCGAGACCAGCCAGCTTTCAAAGCAATGGAGGATGCCGTGGGCCCCCAGGGAATAGGCAATCAATTCCTCCGACCGGGACTCAAAGCCGGGCCCGGTGTAATCGATGTCCGCCCGGCTAATCCCCACATGGGGACCCAGGAAAAGCCGCCCCCCGAAATCATGGGTGGTGCCGGCCATGAATCCGTGGTTTTCCGCCCCATACCCCTTTGGCCCATCATTGGTGGACTTTAAAGCCAACGGACTGACAAAAAGGTAGTCTCCATCATCCATGGGTCCATGGGGAAATCGACTCCGGGCGGGGTTAAAGGAAGCCATGAAGGATTCCGTCTCCTGGAGGGCGGAAACATGGACCACCTCCGAAGGAATCAGGTCAAAAATAATATTGTTCACCATGTGGCTCCCCATGAGGGCGTGTCCCTGGGAGTTGAATGAATTACCGATCTGGGCGGAAATCAAGGGTGTGGCCACCTCCGGAGCAAATTCAAATTTGATCTTCTGGAGGCTGGCCCCGTTTCCGTTGACCAACTTGGCCGTATATCCGGTGGGTAAAGGCCCCAGGGAGGAAAATTGATCTGCCGCAGCCGCCCCCTGGACCATCATGGGGATCTCGTACTCTTCCCGGCCGGAGAAATCCTGACTCAAACTGAGGTAGAGCACCGCATTGCTGAATACCAGGGAGGCCCCGGAAAGGACTTCCACAGATCCACCATAGCTGGCGTCAAAATCCGCCTGGCTGCCAAGGGCCATGGCAAAACCGGTGAGGGTGGTGGTTCCGGAGGAAACACGGACCTGGTTCACCGTGCGGGTTCCCCCGGTCAGTCCCGGGTGGAGTTCGGCAGATGCCTGGATCAACCCACTGGAATGGAGGGTGGCCGTGGCGGACATCTGAATTCCGATGGCCATGGCATCGGTGCTCACATAGGGGGAGGAAGCATTGGGGCGACTTCTACCGGCAACGGCCCGGACAACAATATCCCCGGAATTCACCACATTGCCGCTGGACATAATACCGGTGGCACTGGACAGACCGCTGCCCCCGCTGCCCGTGCGAACCCCGGCTTGGGCATCCAGGGTAATGCTCCCGGAATTGGTTAAGAGTCCCCCCACGGAATAGAGCCCGATAACGGCACTACCGATGTTCCCCCCCACATGGGTGGTGCCGGATTGGGCATTGATAACAATATTCCCCGCATTATCCAAATCGTCAAAGATGCTGAGAATCCCATATGCCACAGCCAACACATGGCCGGAACCACCCGAGGTCCGAACGCCCCCACGGGGGGTCAGGGTGATGTCCCCATAATTTCGCATCCCCGTAAAGGATTGCATTCCCGTCAGAGTCATGGACTTATTCACCGATGTGAAAGCCATGTCAACGGGGGCATGGTTTTCCAGCACCACATTGAGATTGGGTGTGGCAATGCCCTTGAAATCGATTTCCGTGGCCGCAGTCTCCCCCAGATTGATGTGGCCGTAATTATAAAAAACCTCCTGGGGAGAATAGGAATTGCTATCTTTGACCGAAATAGCTGCGTACTGGTTAACACCGCCCGATGTGGCATAGAGAATGTATCCGGTGATGGTTTCCGTATTCTGATCCACCACGCCCACATTGGTGTAGAGCTTCCCGGGTACGGCAAGGACAGGATCCATGGCACCGGTGAGAAACCCCACCCAGATCATGATCCCTATGTATTTAAAAAATTTCATTCCCATGCCATCTCCTAGAACCGAAGCCCCAGCTGGAGCCAGACCAGATAATTTTCAGAGGAATCGGAATAGCCGCCACTGTATCCCAGGGTGAGTTCAAAGTTCTCCCGGGCCAGGGAGAGACCAAACTCCGGTGTCAAAAATGTGGTGTCGTGGCGGTCCACCACCATGGTCACCAGATCCCCCACCCCCATGGTGTTGGCATATTCCCCATCGGTGAGGGTCTGGGCCACCCCGATTCCCAGGGAGGGGGAAATCTGCCATTCATTTTCCGTCTCAAACAGAGCAAACCACTTCACCCCCAGCCGGAGGAAGGCTTCAAACTCGTCCATGGTCCCGTAATCCACATCGGGATTGGAAAGGTTGGCAGTGGTAAAGGATTCCCTGTGGTTCCAAACCCCGGCCAGCCCAACCTCGGGAAGGAGGGTATCGGATCCAAACCGGAAAAGGCGGCCCAGGGACAGGTCGCAACGCAGGGAATGGGAATCGTATTGGGCGAATTCCAGGTTGGTGGGGGCACTGTCCCTGAAATCCGTATCTCCGTAAAAACCGGAAAGGATTCCGGTGAAAAGCCAATCCCGGTGGTGACGGTAGAGGAGATGGGCCCCAAAGGAATAGGTCCGGGTTTGTTCGTACCGGGATTCCATGCCGGCTCCGGTGTAATCCACATCCATCTTCTGGACCCCGGCATGGCCCCCCAGCCAAAGATCGTCGGAAAGATTCCGGGTATAGCCGGCCAGAATTCCATAATTTTCAGCCCGGTATCCCCCTTCTCCACCGGCATCGGAAACCAGGAGCACGGGGCTGACAAAGACCCGGTTCCTTTTATCATGGTCGAGAAAGGGAAGGGGAAGGGGCTGCTGGCCCAGTCGGTTCATCAAATGCTCCGGATTCTCCATTACCCCAACGGGAAAGGGATCAATGGGTAATTGGTCGGCGATGAAATGATGGAGGATCCGGTCCCCCACCATGGAATGGCCCTGGGCATTGAAACCGTCCCGGACCTGGGAGGCCACCAGGGGAGCGGACATCTGGGGGGCAAAGGCCAATTGAATCTTCTGGAGAGCGGCCCCATTCCCATTCACCAAAGAAACGGTGTATTCCGGAGGAAGCCCCGTGACCTGGGTGAATTGATCGGAGATGGGAGCATTTTCCACCAGCATGGGAATCTCGTAATGGGATTGGCCGGTGAAATTCTGGGTGACGGAGAGGTAAAGCACGGCATTGTTAAAGTTGACGGAACCGCCGGTACCGGTCTTTATCATCCCGTGGTAATCGTTTGAAAAATTTGCCTGATCAGTGAGTTGGGCGGCATAACCGGTGACGGAAACCACCCCCGAGGAGACATGGACCTGGTAGGCGGACTGGACTCCCCCGGACAGGCCGGGCATAAGTTCGGCCTGGGTGGAGATCAACCCACGGGAGTCCAGGGTCCCGCTGCCCACGATCTGGATGCCGTAGGCCGTGGCATCATCGCTGACCCAGGGATCGGTGGCGGAATTTCGTTGTTTTCCGGCCTGGGCAATAACCGTGATGTTGCCGCTGTTATGGACATCCCCCCGGGAATAAATCCCCACGGCGGTTCCATAGGCATCGCCACTTGTGGTTGTAACATCACCGCCAATGGCCCGGACGGTGATATCTCCGGAATTGTTCACCAGGGTGCCCCAAAGCCGTATGCCATACGCTTCGGTCCGACCGTGGGCCGGACCGGTGGCTGAACTCCCCCGGCCGTGCAGAGTAATATTACCGGAATTGTCAATGCGATCTTTATTGGTAAACAGCCCTTGGAGAATGACACTGGGCACGGGGGTCCCTGCTCCCACAGCCCCACCTTGGGCCCGGATATCAATATTTCCCGAATTCACAATATCACCGAAAATATCAATCCCATTGCCATAGACTCCCATGATGGAGGCGGTCAAATCCAAAGTGATATTCCCGCTGTTCTGCACATTAATGGTGGCATTTTCATGGGCAATGCCGGAAAAATTCCAATTATTCATGGTATCGGCATCGGTGTATTGGAGGGTGCCGGTGTTGGAAAAATCCGCCGTGGGAGAATGGGAGGCCGGATCGGTGATGCCGATGCCGGCATGATAGACAGCCGGATAACCAAAATTCTTCCACAGGACCATCCCGGTGACGTGATCGCTATTCTGGTTGGAAAGATTCATGTCGGTATAGATTTTCCCGGGAACCGCCCCGGAAAGACCGGGCCGGCAAAGGAGCAACAAAAGAATGGCCAAACAGCCCAGAATGAACGGCCTGCCCCCCATACTCCCGTATGTTCCTTGAAACCTCATCCTATAATTCCACCCCCAATTGGAGCCAGAACAGATAATGTTCGGTGTCCCTGGAATAGGCACCATTGTATCCCAGCCCCAACTCCATTCCATTTCCCCGGAGCTTTATTCCGGCCTTGGGGGTGACCAGGGTGGTGTCGTTTTGGTGGGACACCGATTTGGACAATCCACCCACGGACATGGTGTTGGTGGAAACCCCGTCGGTGAGGGTCTGGGTAATCCCCAGGCCGGCATAGGGGCTCAAAACCCATTCCCCGGGCAATTCAAATTGACCAAATGCCTTGATCCCGGCATTCAAATGGAATTCCGACTCATCCATTTCCCCATGGTGGACATCCGGATTTGACAAATTATCCGTGGAAAAGGCTTCCCGCCGGTTCCAGGCATAGGAGAACCCCAGTTCAGGAAACAGG